>DATIWA010000605.1:0-2953 GCA_035465515.1 Candidatus Limnocylindrales bacterium
CGGTGGAACGATTTTCCTGGACGAGATCGGCGAGATCAGCCCGGCGGTGCAGACCAAACTGCTGCGCGTGCTGGATACCTCCACGTTCCGGCATGTGGGCGGCACGCGGGAGATTCGCGTGGATGTCCGGGTCATCACCGCGACCAACCGCGATGTCCCGGCCATGGTGCGGCAGGGCCACTTCCGCGAGGACTTGTTTTATCGCCTGAGCACGATCAGCGTGGAGGTCCCTCCGCTCCGCGCGCGAGGGACTGACGTGGACCTGCTGGCCCAGCATTTCGCCACGGTGCTCAACGAACGCTTTGGATCGAGCAAGGCGATCAGCAAGGAAGCGCTGGAACTCCTGCGGCGTCACAACTGGCCGGGCAACGTGCGCGAACTTCTGCACGTGGTGGAAGCGGCGCTGGTGCTGTGCGAGGGATCGTGCGTCCGGCCGGAACACTTGCCTGCGGCTTTGCGCGGCCCGGCGCCGGTGAAACAGGCGAACTCTTCAGCCGCGAACGCGTCGCTGCCGACGCTGCAGGAAGCTGAGAGAACTCATATCCGGTCAGCGCTGGAGGCCAGCAAGGGCCACCGCGGGAATGCCGCCAGGATTCTTGGAATCAGCGAGCGAAACCTGTACCGCAAGCTGCGCGAACACGATCTTCTTTCCTGACAGATCTTTGCAACTACAGAAATAAGTCAAGCGATAGCAAAAGAGGCGGCATCCGGCTGGGAGGCAATGCTGGCGGAGAGGGGGGGATTCGAACCCCCGATAGAGGTGTTAGCCCCTATAACGGTTTAGCAAACCGCCGCCTTCAGCCACTCGGCCACCTCTCCATGAGGATGCGACGTGCCTTGCTCATTGTAACAGCTTTTTGGGCCATGCTTTTTCTTTCCACGGCACTTCCGAATGGCCAAAAAGCCCCTGGTAACTATGTCCCGGAATGTCCCGGAATATCGGGAATCAAGAAAAGCAAGCTGCGCCGCAAGCCTGGATTGCCGGAAGATTTCCAGCGGCGTTCCAATCCGGATTGGAGAGGGCCGGTGCGCTCGGGGTTGCGAGCGCACCTTTCGTTTCATCGCGAAGGACCAGCCAGCCGATTGACGGGTTTTAGCGCTGGTTTTGCTCTGCCGGCGCCCGGCTGGACAGGGGTTTCAGTTGGAGGTCCTGGGCGAGCTTATAGCTCAGCTCAGTCTCTGCCGGCAGCTCTTTCTTGCGGCCGGTGTAAACCTGCGTTCCGGCGCCTCCAGCCCCGCCCACAATGGCGCCAATCGCAGCGCCTTTTCCGCCGCCGAGCAGGGCGCCCAGCACCGCGCCGATCGCGGCGCCGCCGCCTACGTACTTGGCGGTCCGTTTATTGGCCCCCAGTCCCTGGGAACCCGTACCGCTGCCCTGTGCTTCCAGCAGATACGGCTGCCCGTTGACACTCACAGAGCGCAGATCAAGCGTTGTATCCTTACCGTCGTCGCTGGGAACGGCCACCAGACTCGCTCGCGAGCCGCGCGGGATGACAATATTTCCCGAGCTGTCTTTCACATCAGCGCTCACGGACGCACTGTATTTGGCATTCGCCGGCGGCTTTGCCGGAATGACCGTATCGGTCCTCACCTTGATGTCAGTACCCTGCGGTATTGTCCTGGGGGGTTGTGCAAATACCCCTGCCGACAGCAGCATCAAAAGGGGAGCTACAAACTTGAGTTTCATATGTTTCACCTTCGCCACCTTTCAACTGCTAAAGATGCGGATGCGCGATTGGGGGTTGCGGCCGGACGTCTGCGATCGTGCGGCCTCAGAGCTGCTGTTTCCCGGAACAACCGGAGATCCCGGAAGCGCAACTCGCAGCGCTGCAATTCGGTGAATCAACAATGCAGGAAATGCCGCAGGGCAGCCACGGAAAATCGCCAACAAACCCAGTTGGAAAGCTGACGGAGCAGGAACCATGGCGATCATCGTTCTGGCACATGGCGTGGCGATACTGGGCAACGCACAGTAACTCAAAGCGCTCTCTACTTTCACCGGGCGCCATGGACATTACCGAGCGGAGGTCCATGGGAAAGTCACGCCGCCCGGGAAGATCTGAGCGGATGCGAGCGGGAACCGGCAACGGGTCCGGCAGTTAGAGCTCGTTAGAATTTCCTAACCTGAGATGTTACCTGGGAAGGACCAGATGACTCTTTTGTCGTAGAACGATGTAACATGGACAGCCAGAGCGTCATGCGGCTATGGCTTGCCCATTCCGCATGGCGAAGAAAGGACCCGGTCAGTAGCGGCGCCAAACACTACGCAATGGCTGGTGGACGGGCCAAGCCGCGCGAAGTAAACGTTTTTGAAGGCCGGGCCAGGATGGCGAATTCGGAAAACGAGGCGACAAGGCATTGAGCCAAAATGAATATGTCTCGACAGGAGAAAGAAACAAAGATGAAAACAGTATTAAGTTGTCTCGCAGTTCTGCTGATGTGTGCTGCCGCCGGTTTTGCGGCGCCGAAAGCAAAGACCTTCTCAGGTGAGATCATGGACAGCGCGTGCGCCAAGGCGGGCTCGCATGAAGGCATGATGAAAAAAGCCGGTCTCAAGACCGCCAAGGAATGCACTGAGGCCTGCGTGAAGAACGGCAGCAAGTACGTGCTCTTCAACAAAGCCACAAAGAAGACCTACGAGCTGGACGACCAGACCAAGCCCCAGCAATTCGCGGGTGAGAAAGTGAAAGTGAAGGGAACGCTTGACGCGGCCACGAACACGATCCATGTGGCTGATATAGAGCCGGCAGCAACTAAAGCGAAAAAGTCCAAAGGCGAATCGAAACCAGGAATCTAACCTTGTTTCGATGTCCTGGTGTTGTCTGCCGTCCTTGATATCTCTTGGGGCCAGAGTAGCTGGCCCCGTTTGTATTCTGAAAGGAAAGCATGGGATCGCGCACGTTGTGGATACTCCTGCTGGTCGTGGTCATCCTGGTCGCAGCCGGCGCTGTTT
>DATIWA010000606.1:0-3919 GCA_035465515.1 Candidatus Limnocylindrales bacterium
CTTCATGGCAATCCCGCAGCCCTCATTCGCATCCAACCACCAGGGGATACAAACCATGACAGCCCTGCTCATTCCCGCGTTCTTCCTCCTGCAACTGTTCACGCCCGTCTCGCTTCCTCCGCAGACGCCTTTTTACGGCCCTGCGTTCTCACTCGCCGTCACGCCCACTCGTCCCGTGATGGTCCAGGGCGGCAGCGCCTCATTCACCATCCATCTCGCCGGCGACCAGCCTGCGTCTTTCAGCGTCAGAATCGAAGGCATCCCCTCCAGCGTCTCCGCGGAAATTCCTCACGTCGGCCTCGGTTCCAGCACCATCGTCCTGCATTCTCTGCCCGGCACGCCCCATGGGACCTATGCGATTCAGGTCACCGCCGCTGCCGGCAGCAACCAGCAGACGCAGACCTTCGCTCTCGACATCAAGCCCCTTCATCCCACTCCGTGAGCGCGTGGCGTTGGACCAGGCGGGTGCATTCCGGGCAGTCTCCTGATGGCGGCCATTCCGGCCGTCCCTTGCCCGCCACTGGAAACCCCACCTCTCCGGGAGTTAGCATTGAACTGCTGAGCGCAGCCTCTGTCCTGTGTTCCGGCTGCCCGCGCGTGGACCTCTTATGCCGACTCTCACCCTTCTTGTAAACGGAAAAGAGCACAAGGTTGAAGCCGAGGCAGGCGAGTCGCTCCTTTCCGTTCTGCGCAATCGCCTTGACCTGACCGGAACCAAGTACGGCTGCGGTGAAGGCCAGTGCGGCGCGTGCACCGTGCTTCTCAATGGCAAGGCCGTGCGTTCCTGCCGCACTCCTGCTGAATCCATCGGTCCCAGACGCATTCTCACCATTGAAGGCCTGGCGGAAGACGGCCGTCTGCACCCGGTCCAGCAGGCCTTTCTCGATGAAGAAGCCTTCCAGTGCGCCTATTGCACCACCGGCATGATCATGTCCGCGCACGCCCTGCTTGCCGCCACGCCCCGGCCCACCGAGCAGGAGATCATCCAGCACATGAACGGCAACATCTGCCGCTGCGGCGTTTATCCCCGCGTGGTGGCCGCCATTCACCGCGCCGCGCAGGGAGGCAGACGGTCATGACCAGGCTGCCCCTCTCTGAAGCCGAACAGCACGCCGTCGAACCGCTGCGCCACCTCTTTGAAGTCAACCGGCGCGATCTTTTCAAGCTGCTGGGCGCCGGCCTCATCGTCGGCGTGTGCGTTCCCTCAACCTTTGCTCAGGAATCCGGCCGCGCCCGCGGTGAAGAAGCTCCCCGCGACCTTGCTTCCTGGCTTCACATCGCCGGCGACGGCAAAATTACCGTCTTTACCGGCAAGGTCGAGATGGGCCAGAACATTCGCACCTCGCTTGCCCAGCAGGTGGCGGAGGAACTGCGCGCGCCCATGCCCTCGATTCAACTGGTCATGGGAGATACCGACCTCACCCCCTTTGACATGGGCACCTTCGGCAGCCGCAGCACCCCGCAGATGGGAACGCAACTGCGCAACGTCTCCGCCACGGCCCGCGAACTTCTCATCGGCATGGCCGCGCAGCGCTGGAAGGCCGACGCCGCCAAACTTACTGCCGCCAACGGAGTCATCACCAACCCGCAAACCGGCCAGAGCGTCAGCTATGGCGACCTCACCAACGGACAGAAGCTCGTCAAGGTGATTGAAGGCAATCCTGCTCTTACCCCTGCCGACAAGTGGACCATCGCCGGCACGCCCGTGCCCAAAGTTGACGGCCGCGCTTTCGTCACCGGCGCCCACCGTTACACCTCAGATCTGGTTCGTCCCGGCATGATGCACGGCAAAGTTCTGCGTCCATCGGCCTACAACGCCAGCCTGGTTTCCCTCGAGATGAACAGCGCCGATAAGCTTCCCGGAGTAAAGATCGTCCGCGACGGCGACTTCATTGGCGTGGCCGCCCCTGATCCGGAAGTTGCGGAGCGCGCTCTTGCTCTGCTCAAAGCGCGCTGGCAGGCCCCTCATCAGATCGCCGAGTCGGACCTGTTTGACTATCTGCGCAACAATCCTGACCGGGAAAATCGTGACCGCTTCGGCGGCCGCTCAAATCATGAAGCCGGCTCCGTTGACGCCGCCATGGCCGGGGCCGCCAGGACTTCATCGCAGACTTACACCGTCGCTTACATCGCCCACGCTCCGCTTGAGCCGCGCGCCGCCGTCGCCGAATGGAACGGAGGCAGGCTCACCGTGTGGACCGGCACGCAGCGCCCCTTCGCCGTAAAAGAGCAGCTCGCGCAAGCATTCCATCTCTCAGAGGACCAGGTCCGCGTCATGGTTCCTGACACCGGCTCCGCCTACGGCGGCAAGCACACCGGGGAGTGCGCCGTTGAGGCTGCGCGCCTCGCCAGGGCCGCGGGGCATCCCGTCAAACTCGTTTGGACGCGGGAAGAGGAGTTCACCTGGGCCTATTTCCGCCCCGCCGGCGTGATTGACGTCAAGGCCGGCATCGCCGCCGATGGCGCCCTGGTCGCCTGGGAGTTCCACAATTACAACTCCGGCCCCGCCGCCATTGATACGCCCTACACCGTCGCCAACCGGAAGATTGAATTTCACCCCACGCACAATCCGCCTTTGCGCCAGGGCTCCTACCGCGGGCTGGCGGCCACCGCCAACCACTTTGCCCGTGAAAGCCACATGGACGAACTCGCCCACCTCGCCAACATGGACCCGCTCCAGTTCCGTCTGAAGAACCTCGCTGACCCGCGACTGAGCGCCGTCTTTGAAACTGCGGCAAAGCGATTTGGATGGGGAAAGCAGCACCCCTCCCCCACGCGCGGCTTCGGGATCGCCGGAGGCTTTGAAAAGGGAGGTTATGTCGCCACGTGCGCGGAGGTTGCCATTGACCGCGCCGCCGGGCAGGTCAAAATCGCCCGCGTGGTTGAGGCCTTCGATTGCGGCGCCGTGATCAATCCTTCAGGGCTGCGCAACCAGATTTCCGGCGCCATCGTGCAGGGCATCGGCGGGGCCATGTTTGAAGCCGTGCATTTTGAAAACGGCCGTGTCACCAATCCGCATTTCCGCGACTACCGCCTGCCCCGGTTCCGCGATCTCCCGCAGATTGAGGTCGAGCTTGTTGACCGCAAGAGCAAGGACCAGCGCTCCATGGGCGCCGGCGAAACTCCGCTGCTCTGCCTCGCCCCCGCCGTCGCCAACGCCATCTTCAATGCCACCGGCCTGCGCCTGCGCTCATTGCCGCTGCTCGCCAGGCCTTTGGCGTTGCGTAGCTGAGGGCAAATCCGGCCGGAACCGGTGTCATACATTGAATGGAACGGCTTTTTGAAGCCGGCGGAAAAGTTGAGGGCGTTCTTGAAGCCGCGTCGTCCTGAAGGCCGCAAAAAGCGCGCGCTTTGTGTCACCGCCGGCGCAGTTTTGCGCGATCTTGTATTTTGCTGTTTTCCGCGTTTCCGCGGTGAAGATTCGTTTTTGCCGGAAAAATCATACTCAACGCGATGAACCTCACCATCCAGAACACCGCCATCTACGTTGAAGACCAGGGTTCCGGTACGCCCACGCTCTTTCTTCACGGCAACCCTGACTCGTCTCTTCTGTGGCGCGGCGTCATCGCCCGCCTCAAGCCGCGCTTCCGCTGTCTGGCGCCCGACCTTCCCGGCTTCGGCCGCTCCGGCACTCCCGCGGAAATGAACTTTTCTCTGGTGGAGATGGCCCGGTTCATTGACGATCTGGTCGCCGCCCTCGACATCAGCGGACCTTTGAACCTGGTGGTGCATGATTTCGGCGGGCCCTACGGACTGGCCTGGGCCGTCAGCCATCCGGAAAAAGTCCGGCGTATGGCCATCATGAACACCATGTTCTTTCCCGACTACAAGTGGCATTACTGGGCAAAAATCTGGCGCGCGCCGCTGCTGGGAGAGTTCAGTATGGCCACCATGAACTGGTGGGCCTTTCACTCTTCCA
>DATIWA010000607.1:0-5483 GCA_035465515.1 Candidatus Limnocylindrales bacterium
GGCGGGTGACTTTGTGGACGATGGACTCTGAAGATTTCGCGCTCCAATCGAACCCCGTCACCGACCACATCACCGTCTCCAGGCCCATGTGGCGTGCGGCGCGCAGAACGCTGGGGCGGCGCCCGCCAAACGGTGGACGAAACAGCGGCGCCGGGCGGCCAATGGCGTCTTCCAGCGACTTCCGGCAATCCTCAAGCTCGCGCCGCAGCCGCGATGCTGAAACGAAAATCAGGTTGGGATGCGTGTCCGTATGATTGCCGATGGCGTGACCGGCCGCCTGAATGGCGCGTGCGATGTCCGGCCGCTGTCGCACATATTTGCCGATGAGAAAGAACGTGGCGCGGGCACTGTGCTTTGCCAGCACCTCAAGCAGGCGGAACGTGTGGGGATCGTTGGGGCCATCGTCATAGGTAAGGGCCATCTGGCTTGGATCGCTGCCGTGCGTGAACGTCCGCCCGTAGAGCTGCGATGCCGGCGCCATGCTGGCGTATCCGGCATAGGCCGCGGCCGCGGCGGAGCCAAGAGCTGTGAGAGCGGAGAGCATCAGCTTGGATTGGGCAATTGCGAAATCTGGTAACCGGTGGCCGTGTTCGAATGATCGCGCCCGCAGGGAATTCGCGTACACCCGATCAGGCGCCCGTGAGACCAGTTACTAAATTACCAAAATTACGCAATGAGTCAGTTCTTGGCGACAAAAGAAAGCAGGATCGGCCTGCCGCCGCTTTCCACAGTATTGACTCATTCTTCAATTGCCAGCCGCGCCCCGGCGATATATTCTGCCCTCGTCCATGGCCAAGCTTTTTGAACCGCCCCGTTACATTGCCATCGAAGGACCCATTCGCGTGGGCAAGAGCACGCTGGCCAATGTCATTGCCGACCGGCTGAACGCACAACGCGTGATCGAACCGGAAGACAACCCTTTCCTCCGTTCCTTTTATGAGGGCGAGTCCGGCGCCGCCTTTCAGACACAGTTTGCTTTTCTCATCCGGCGCTTCGAGCAGCTCCATTCTCTGGAAGTCGGCCCCTCTTCACACAAAGCGGTGGTGGCCGACTATATCTTCGAAAAAGACAAAATTTTCGCCTATATCAATCTCAGCGACCAGGAGCTGGAAATCTACAACCGCTATTACCAGCACTTCCATGAGCAGCTCCCCATTCCCGACCTGGTGATCTATCTCCAGGCTTCGCCTGAGGTGCTGAAGAAACGGCTGCGCAAGAAGAATGCGCCCGGCGAGGTCTCCGTGAGCGACGATTACATTGAAGAAGTGGTCAAGGCTTACGAGCACTTCTTCTTTCATTACACCTCATCGGATCTTCTGGTGGTGAACACCAATGATATTGACTTCGTTGAGCGCCACGCCGATCTTCAGGAGCTCCTGCGACGCGTGAGCGAGCCCATCCGCGGCACCCAGTACTTCCTTCCGCTGGGATCGGAAGGCGCAATGGGGGCCTGAACCACAGGCAAACCGCAAAGGGACGCCAGGAGGCCCCTGCGTGCAGTTCGCCGGCCCGCGTTCCATCTGCAAGTGGTCTGAAATCAACACGTTCAGGGGCTTTGCGGGCCTTCGCGTGCTTCGTGGTGAAAACCTTGTTTTCCGATAGCCACGCCCTTCTTCTTGCGACTACAATACCTCCGTCCGCATCCTACGTGGTAACAGGCGGTATCGGGAGTTCCCGAACTGCACTGGAGGAACAATGAGCATCACTTCGTTCAACGGAGGGCAGCTCGCGAGCGCCCGACCGAAGGTCACCACTTCCACCATCCAGCAGAAAAAAGAGCTTCACCAGCCCATCACCTGCCTCACAGCCTACGACTACGCCACATCGCGCCTTGTTGACGAAGCCGGAATTGACATGATCCTGGTCGGCGATTCGCTGGCCCAGGTCGTTCTTGGCTATGAGAACACCCTCCCCGTCACCATGGAAGAGATGCTGCACCACACCCGCGCCGTGCGTCGCGCGGTGAAGGCCGCCGTGGTGATTGCCGATATGCCCTTCGGCACCTATCAGGGCGATGACGCGGAAGGCGTGCGCAACGCCGTGCGCTTCGTCAAGGACGCCGGCGCCGAGGCCGTGAAGCTGGAAGGCGGCGAGAAGCGTGTGGACCTTGTGCGCCGGGTACTCGACGCCGAGGTCCCCGTGATGGGCCACATTGGCTTGACCCCGCAGTCACTGCACAAGATGGGCGGCTATAAAGTGCAGGGCAAAGACCTTGCCGGGGTCGAACAACTCGTAAAGGACGCCGTGGCGCTGGACCGCGCGGGCGTGTTCTCCATTGTGCTGGAAGGCGTGCCGCGCGAGGTCGCGGCCATGATTACCCGGGAAGTTTCCGCGCCCACCATCGGCATTGGCGCCGGGCCGGAGTGTGACGGTCAGGTGCTGGTCTTCCATGACATCCTCAGCCTGACCTTCGCGCCCAAGGCCAAATTCGTCCGCCGTTATGCCGACGCGGCCGCGCTCATCACCGGGGCGGTGCAGCAGTTCAAGGCTGACGTTGAGTCAGGCAGCTATCCCTCCGACGAAGAGTCATACCATCTGCCCAAAGAAACCCGGGCTCAGTTGGAGGCGATCCTGCACCGCAAGCAGATGAAGGCTTACTCCCGGTAATCGCTCGTGGAGATCATTTCTTCCGCCGCCGAAATGACGGCCCTCAGCAGAGAAGCCCGCCGCGCCGGCAAGCGCGTGGGTTTTGTGCCCACCATGGGCGCCCTGCATGAGGGCCACCTTTCTCTCGTCCGTGCCGCGCGCGCGCAGGCCGACCTGGTGGTGGCCTCCATTTTCGTCAACCCTGCGCAGTTTGGCCCCGGCGAGGATTTCTCCAGGTATCCGCGCACTTTCGAGTCTGATTCCAGAATGCTCTCGGCCGAACGGGCTGACTGCATCTTCAGCCCTTCCGCCGAAGAGATGTACCCGCCGGGCTCCATCACATGGGTTGATGTCGCAGGGCTCAGCGAAAAACTTGATGGCCGCTCCCGCCCCGGGCATTTCCGCGGAGTGACCACCGTGGTCTCAAAGCTTTTTAACATCGTGCAGCCGGACGTCGCATTTTTCGGGCAGAAGGACGCGGCCCAGGTGGCGATCATCCGCAGGATGGTCCGCGACCTGAACTTCAGCGTTGAGATCGTTGTCTGCCCCATCGTGCGCGAAAAAGACGGGCTGGCCATGAGCTCGCGCAACGCCTATCTCGACCCGCAACAGCGCAGCCAGGCCACCGTGCTCCACCGGTCACTGATGCGGATCTGTCAACTGGCAAACCGGGGAGAGGATCTTTCCGAAAGGCTTGTCTCTGCGGGCAGGCAGGCGGTCGCGGAAGAACCGGCACTCAAGCTCGATTATTACGAAATCGTCAATCCAGACACTCTGGATCCCGTTCCCAACACCGCGCAAGGAGCTTTGGTCGCCGTGGCAGCCTGGGTCGGCAGCACCAGGCTCATTGACAACATCCTCCTCCCGCCGCACAAGTAGCGAATCGCAAGGCACTCCGCAAACCTGCTGCAACACTGTTTCCCTGCAATGCATCTGTTGCTAATTGCACGCACCGAAACCCGGCTCCCCGGCGTGCTTCACAACCGGTCTGGGGAACGGAAAGGACTTCGGCAAAGCCTTCTATATGCTCTCCAGACGTCTCTTGCTTTGTCTCCTCTCCGCCACGGCAGTTGTCCTTCTGGCGGGATGCGGCTCGGTCAGCCGCTCTTCTACATCAACGCCCACGCCAACCCCTGGCGGTCCCACACCCACGCCGACCCCCGTCAGCCTGGTCCCCAGCCGCTTTGTGTACGGCATCATTGACTTCGAGGCCGAAGGCGGCTTTTTTGGCGGGCAGATTGACCCGTCATCCGGAAAAGTTTCTCCCGTCCCGGGTAATCCCTTTGCCAACTCGCTCGGGCAGAACATTGTGATTCAGGTTGTCCCTGATCCGCAGGGCCGGTTCCTTTACAGCCTTAACCTCGGCGCAAGCTCCTTCGGCATTCAGTTTGGGGAAATCGGTCTGGGAGCGTACCAGATCAACCACACCACCGGCGCCCTCACCCCGGTTCCCGGAGGCAAAGTGATATTCCCGGCGCAGCGCGGCAGCCTGATGGCTGTGGATGGCACAGGCCATTTTCTTTATCAGCCTGATGGCCCCGGGATTGACATCTATTCCATCGATCAGTCAACCGGCTTGCTTACCGCCATGGGAAGTTCCACAGCAGCGGCTCCGGTGGGAGATTTCTCAGCCGCAAGTCCCGATGGGCGGTTCTTCTTCAATGAAGGCAACAACGCGCTGGAAGTATTCGCCGTGAACCAGGGCACCGGCCAACTGACGCTGGCTGCTCCAGCGGTACCGACCCTGGGATCAGGCGGCCCGCTCACGGTATCAGCCGACTCACGGTTCGTTTATGTCTCCAACATGAATGAGGGAACCGTGTCCATATTCAGCATTGGACCCGGCGGAGCCCTCACCGCTGTGACCGGGTCGCCGTTCAGGACGGACACCGCCGCGCTCGGCATGTCCCTTTCGCCCGACGGAAAATTTCTTTACATGATTTTCGGCACGCCGCAGCAGGCGCATTTACAAGGCTTTGCCGTGAACCCGGCGAACGGCTCATTCGTGCCGATTCCCGGAGCGAGCATCAACAATGCCTTTACCGTCAATGTGGATGGCTCGGGCAGGTTCGCATACGTTTCCCAGGGACAGCTAGTCACCTACGCGATTGATCCCTCCACGGGCGCCCTTACCGTGGCTTCCCAGAGCGCGCAACCAATCAGTGACCTGCCGGATAACCTGGTGCTCACCCATTGACGAGGCGGTAGCGGGAGGCGCTCGCCATGGGTTTCCTATTTGCGGGAGACAAACGGATTGCCCTCAATCAGGTAGCGCAACGGCATTTCGGCTGATTTGCTGATGCCCACACGGCGCGTAACTGTAATTTTGTCCGGGACGTATCCGTCCCAGACCACCTGAAGATCTGATCTCTTCCCCACCATGTCCTTGCCGTTGTCGCGCGGCCGCGTAATGCGTAGCGCTTCGCATAGCCTGCCCGGGCCGCTGGCAAGTTTCCGCAAGTCGGGCACTGCCTGCGGATCGAAATCAGTCAGCCCGCGCCGTCGCGACATCTCCGCAACCCCGGCCACCGGCTCCAGCGCCCGGATCAGTACACAGCCTGCGTGCCCATCCGGCATGCAGGAAATGTTCAGGCAATAGTGCACGCCGTAAATGAAATAGACGTAGGCATGGCCGGGCGGCCCAAAGACCACCTCATTGCGCGCGGTGCGCCCGGCAGCGGCGTGGGCTGCGGCGTCATCGGCGCCCAGGTAGGCTTCCACCTCCACAATCCGTCCTGCCAGCAACGTGCGCCCGTCTCGCCGTGCCACCAGCTTGCCCAGAAGCTCGCGCGCTACCCGGCGCGGATCACGATTGAAGAATTCCCGCGCCAGAGGCTTCGCTGCCTTCAGCCCAATGCCTCTCAAGTTACTGGGCCTCACCGGCCACCGGCTGTGCT
>DATIWA010000608.1:0-2274 GCA_035465515.1 Candidatus Limnocylindrales bacterium
CTCAGCCCAGTGCTCCTCCGCCGCGCGCGCCATCCGCCCCGCCGCGGTCCGTGGCACCGCCCCATACGCCATCAGTTCCGGCTCCGGCGCCGCGCATTTCCGCTCCGCCGGCCCCCAGGATTTCAGCGCCGCGCACGGAAACGCCTGCGCCGTCACATCCCTCGGTGTCACACTCTCCGGCACGGCCGAAATAAATTCAGCGCTGAAGGAGAGAGGAGCACGCAAGCAGTGCTCCTTTTTTGTGGAACGGAAAAGCATATATTGCGCGGTGATCGCCTAGCCCGCCTTAAGGGCCCTGAACATGGTCGCCATCTGTTCCAGAGGCACCGCCTCCGCCCGCACGTCGGCGCGCAAGCCCGCCGCAATCAGGCCGGCGCGGATTGTTTTCTCCGGAAGGCTTTTCTTGAGATTGTTCACCAGTGTTTTCCGCTTCATGGCAAAGGCCGTTTTCAAAAACTCGATGAACTCATCCGGCGGGACTTGCAGCTCTTCAAAACGCGGCGCCACGGTCATGCGCAGCACGCTGGAGTGGACCTTGGGCGGTGGCGAGAATGCTCCTGGAGGCAGGGTGAAGAGATTTTCGACTTTGCAGTAGAGCTGTGCCGTGGCGGAAAGCAGGCCGTAGTCGCGCGATCCCGGCCGTGCAGCGATTCGGTCAGCCACCTCGCGCTGCACCATGATCACGATGACATCGAACTCGTTATGGAAGTCGAACAGGTGGAGCAGAATGTCGGAGGTAATGTAGTAGGGCAGGTTGCCGATGACGCGGGCGCGCTGCGGGCGAATGGGGCGCAGGTCGTCCAGCGGGCCGATGGTCCGGCGCAGGACGGTATGAAAATCAATCCCCAGGACGTCGCCTTCGAGCACCTCGACGTGAGGGAAGCGCGAATACTTGAAACGCAGCTCGGTAGCCAGCATGCGGTCAAATTCAATGGCGATCAGCCGGCCCGCGCGGTGCGCCAATGTGTCCGTGAGGGCGCCTTTTCCCGGCCCGATTTCCACCACCAGCGCGTGCCTGATATCGCCCAGCGCGGCAATGATCTGTTCCGCGGCCCGGCGGTCGACGAGGAAGTTCTGCCCCAGTTTGGGTTTTTTGGAGCTGCGCAAATTGACCCTTGTTCTCTCCGCCATTAGACTTTTTTAGTCGGCGCCTGCCCGCCTGACGCCAGTTATGGTACCCCCCAGGGAGGCCCAATGAACATCGCCTTTGCCGCCTCAGAATGCGTGCCTTATTCCAAGACCGGAGGCCTCGCCGATGTTGTCGGGGCGCTGCCCCAGGCCATGGCCGCGCTGGGACATAAAGTCTCCGTCTATCTCCCAAAGTACAAACAGACCAGGATCCCGGAAGGAAAACCTCTGCTCCCCAGCGTCACCATTCCTTTCGACGACCAGTATCGCTTCTGCTCAGTGCTCGATGGCGGCAGGCATTCCGGAGTGCAATTCTACTTCATCGATTATCCGCCATTCTTTGACCGCGAAACTCTCTACGGGACCCCGGCAGGCGACTATCCCGACAATGCCGAGCGTTTTGCGTTGTTCTCCCGGGCCGTCCTGGAAGCCTCCAAGATCCTCGGGGTGCCGGATATTTTCCATTGCCACGACTGGCAAACCGCGCTGATTCCGGTCCTGCTGCGCACCAGCTACGCCGATGATCCGGTTTTCCAGAGCACGGCCACCGTATTCACCATCCACAATATCGGCTATCAGGGCCTGTTTCCTCCGGACACCCTGCCTCTGCTCATGCTTCCCTGGGACCTGTTCACCATCGACAAAATGGAATTCTGGGGCAAGGTCAATTTTCTGAAGGGCGCGCTGGTCTTCTCCGACTACATCACCACGGTCAGCCGCAAATACAGCCAGGAGATCCAGACCTCTGAATACGGTTTTGGCCTGGAAGGCGTGTTGCGCAGCCGCTCCGGCACGGTCACGGGAATCCTGAATGGCGTGGATTACAACGAGTGGGCCCCGGACAAGGACAAGCTGATCGTGCGCCAGTACTCAGCGGAACACCTGGAAGGCAAAACCGAATGCAAGTATGACCTGCTGCGGCAGTTCGGGATCGAGAACGCCAATGTGGACGTGCCGGTCATCGGGATCGTCTCGCGTTTTGCGGCGCAGAAAGGGTTCGATCTGATCGCTGAAATCGTTGACGATCTGGCCCGCCTGCCGGTGATCTTCACGATTCTGGGCAGCGGCGACAAAGAGTATCAGGACCTCTGCATGAAGCTCAACCGGCAGTATCCGGAAAAGTTTGCTGTCAGGGTGGCGTATGAC
>DATIWA010000609.1:0-3237 GCA_035465515.1 Candidatus Limnocylindrales bacterium
AACTTCCAGGCTATCGCTCAGGGAAAAAAGCCCTCCTGGTCTTCTTTGAGACCGACTGCCCCACCTGCCAGCTGGCATTGCCGTACCTCAACGCGCTCGACGAGAAGGTTGTGCAGGTAATCGGAATTTCGCAGGACGATCCCGCCAGCACGCGCCAGTTCGTTGAGCAAATGGGGATCGGCTATCCTGTGGAACTCGATAAAGACCTGAAGCTGAGCCGCACATTCGACCCTCAGTCTGTGCCGACGATGTATCTGCTGGATGAAAACGGCGGGACGGTGCGCAGCCTGGCCGGCTTTGACAAGGCGGGGCTGAATGAGATTGCGCAGGCGCTGGATCAACCCCCCATTGCGCCCGTCAATGACGGCGCACCGGCCTGGAAACCGGGATGCAGTTCGCGCCATCTTGAGCCGGCCACAGCGCCGAGCAAGGGAGACGGAGCCGGCGGGCCGCTGCTGCGTCGCGTGGCTGAGCCTGCCGGCCGCATCGTGCTCAAAGAAGATGAGGATCTTTTTGAGTACTGCTATCGGGTATTCGGCGACGCTCTGCCGGTGATTCCACCCACGGCCGAGCGCGTGGCAGCCATGCTGAAGGGCAGCGATCTGGAGCCGCAGAGCGTAATCGCGCGGGTGCCGCCGTTTTACGGCGAAGCCACCGTGGAGAAAATTGCAGCCAACGCCGTCATGTCCGGGTGCACGCCGGAAATGATGAGGGTGCTGGTCCCCCTGGTGCGCGCGGTATGCGACGAAAGATTCAACGCGCACGGGGTCCAGGCAACCACACACTTTGCGGCGCCGCTGGTACTGGTCAATGGCCCGGTACGGCAGGAACTCGGCTTCTGGTCGCGGCAAAATGTGTTCAGCAACGTGGCCCGCGCCAACAGCGCGGTGGGACGGGCGCTGCAACTGATTCTGCTCAACCTGGGCGGCGCGCGTCCGGATGGCATTGACATGTCCGCGCTCGGAAATCCCGGCAAGTTCTCCTTCTGTATTGCCGAGAACGAAGAAGAAAATCCCTGGGAGCCTTTTCACGTGACGCGGGGTTTTGACCGCGACCAGAGCGCGCTCAGTCTTTTCGCGGCCGAGCCGCCGCGCGGCGTCAGCGAGCACACGGCGCAGCGCGGCGACGTCCTGCTGCGGGCCTTCTGCCCGACCCTGGCTACCGTCTGGAGCCATCGCGCCTGCATGAAGTTTGAGGCGGTGGTGGTGCTCTGCCCGGAGCATGTGAAGACCCTGCATCGCTCAGGGTTCAGCATGCAGCAGGTGAGGGAGTTCCTGTTCGAGAACACGGGGGTCCCGGTGCGCTATTTTGCCGATGCCGACAACGGCGAAGGCACGCAGCTTGTGTCGCAATATCGCGAGACCGTGATCCAGGGCGAGCGCTGTTACCAGAAGTTCGCTTCGCCGGAGCAGATCCACATCTTTGTCAGCGGGGGCACAGCGGGGAAATTTTCCGCGGTGCTGGGGAGCTGGTCCACGGGACCGGCGGGCAGCCAAATGGTGACATACCCCATCCCGCCTGCCAGGTAATAATAAGGAGAGTACCTTTATGCCCGTAACTCTGGTAAATCCCGGAAATGAGGCTGTAGCCAGGGCCGCGGCCCCGCCTGCGCGGCTGGCATCGCTGCAGGGAAAAAAGGTCGGTCTGCTGGACATCAGCAAGCCCGGCGGAAGCTTTTTTCTCGACCGGCTGGAACAGATCCTGCGCGCCGACTACGGCGTCGCCGAGGTTTTGCGCACGCGCAAGCCGACATTCGCCAAGGTCGCGCCGGAACCGGTCATCGAGCAACTGAGGGCGATGGACGCAGTAGTCGAAGGGCTGGCCGATTGAGGGTCGTGCACAACGTGCAGTTTGCACGACACGGTGAAATTGGAAAATATGGGCATTCCCGCGGTGCCGGTGGCCACCACGGAATTCATGACGCCGGCGCGGATCCAGGCCAGCGCGCTGGGACGCACCGGGTTCGACGCAGTTTACGTGCCGCATCCCATTCAGGACCAGACGCCGCAGCAGATCGCGGCCAGAGCCGACCAGGTGGCAACGGAGATCGTGAAGCGGCTGACCGGGAAGTAAGGGGCCGGCACGGGCTTGCTTCGCGCTGAGAATCTGGGCTATAGTCGCCCTATGTTTACCACCTTTGCCAACCTGGCGCATGCGGCATACCCGCTGCCGTGGGGCATATTCGCGCACGAGGGCAGAGGGGTGGATTTGATGGCGTAAGAATAAAACGGCAATCATAACGTCCCGCTGACCCAACGAAGGCAGCGGGTTTTGTTTTTCCGCCAAGAGGAAAGGACCAGCGACGATGGGCGCTTCCACCACCGAGACACAGACCAAGAAATCCACGCAAACCAAGGCACAGAAGAAAATCGCCGTGCTGGGCTGCGGCAAGATGGGAACGATTCTGCTTCAGGGCTTCCTGCAACAGGGCCTGGCCGGCAAAGATGAAGTTGTGGCCACGGTGCAGCATGAAGAGCGCCGACGCGAACTGGCCCGCGAACTGGCCGGCGTAACGGTGATCCTGGACAATCGCGCGGCCGTGGCAGGAGCGCCCATTGTCCTGCTGGCGGTCAAGCCGCAGGCGCTGGGCCAGCTGCTGGAAGAAATCGCTCCGGAACTGGCGCCGGAAACGCTGCTGATCTCGATTGCCGCTTCCACCACCACCGGCTTCATCCAGCAGAAGGTCGCCCGGAACGTCCACGTGGTCCGGGCCATGCCCAACACACCGGCCATGGTGGGCGCGGCCATGACGGCGTTGTGCGCCGGGCCGTCGGTGCGCAAGCACCATCTGGAAACCGCCAAGAGCCTGTTTGAAAGCGTGGGCCGCGCGGTGATCGTGGATGAAAAACACATGGACGCCATCACCGCGCTTTCCGGCAGTGGTCCGGCATTTGTGTTCGTGATCCTGGAATCCCTGGCGGAAGCCGGCGTCAGCGTCGGCCTGCCTCGCGACCTGGCCACCACGCTGGCCGCTCAAACATTGTTTGGCTCAGCCAAGCTGGCGCTGGAGACCGGACATCATCCGGCCTTGCTGAAAGATGCGGTGACAACGCCGGCTGGCTGCACGATTGAAGGACTGATCGAGCTGGAAAAAGGCGGGCTGCGCGTGACGCTGATGCAGGCGGTCATTAAGACCACCGGCAGGGCAAAAGAGTTGATGACGGGCTAGCTCCGCTCCCGGCACGCATGGTTCACTGCGAAGTGAACACCAGACGCCTCCGGAAGGCCCGCTGAACT
>DATIWA010000610.1:0-3879 GCA_035465515.1 Candidatus Limnocylindrales bacterium
TCCGGCCCGACGGGGCGTTTTACGTTTATCCCAACGTTTCAGCATACTTCGGGAAATCCGGCATCAACTCTGCTGCGGAAGTCGCCAAACGTCTGCTGCATGAAGCGCACGTTGTCACCGTGCCCGGCGAAGCGTTCGGCACCCGCGAGCACATCCGCCTCTCCTATGCCACGTCAGCCGGTGAGATCAAACGCGGACTGGAGCGCATGCAGGCGTGGTTTGCCGGGCTGTAAGGGGACCAAGACAGCGCTTTTGCGAAGGGCGTTTTCAGGCGCCGGGGCAGGCTGCTGATGGACAACATCTCTGGCGTATTTGGTTTCTAAAAGGATTCGGGCTGTTGCGCTGCTCCCGTTCGATCCACGTGATCCATGAGCAAACTCTACCCATTGTTGCTAAGGCCCCAGTTCCACGAGCGGGTGTGGGGCAGCCGCAATCTGGCGCCTATTTACTCCCAGGAGATAACCGGAGCGCCCATCGGTGAAGCCTGGCTCACCGGAGAAGACTGCCGGGTGGCCAACGGGCCGCTCGCCGGAAGCACGCTGGGCGAGATCAGCCGTGATTTCGCGAGCAGCCTGCTGGGTGAAACTGCGTGCAACAGCCTTCGCTTTCCCCTGCTGATCAAATTCTTGTTTCCCCAGGACAAGCTTTCCGTGCAGGTGCATCCCGACGACGAGACCGCTATAAACGCCGGCCTGGAATGCGGGAAGACGGAGTGCTGGTACATCCTGCAGGCCCGGCGCGGCGCGAAAATTGGACTGGGACTCAAGCCGGGGACCAGTAAAGCGGAAGTTGCGCGCGCCATTCAGGAAACGCGCATGGAAGAGCTGCTGAACTGGATCGAGGTCCGCGAGGGCGACATGTTTTACGTGGACGCGGGCACGGTGCACGCAATCGGACCCGGTGCGGTCATCGTGGAAACGCAGCAGAATTCCGACACCACCTACCGGCTTTATGATTATGGGCGCCCGCGCGAGCTGCACATTGAGGAAGGCCTTCGCGCCACCAGGGAACAAACACATGCGGGAAGAGTTGTTCCCGCAGCCCCGGTCATCGAGAATGGCAAGACGCAGTTGAACCTGATCAGTTCTCCCTGCTTTGTGGTGGACAAGTTTGCCCTGTCGCGGCCCTGGCAGTTTCAGCGTCCCCGCCATGCCCGGCGAAGCGTATGGTGCATGGTGGCGGCGCATGGCTTCGGGGTGATGGAGTGTGAAAACATGGAGCCGGTAAGCTTCGCCGCCGGTGAAGCCGTTGTTGTGCCCGCAAGTGTGGACCGGTTTATCCTGAAGCCGCAATGGGAACTGGAATTTCTCTGCTCTTCCCTGCCGGTGGAAAAGGTGGAACATCCCGCAACTGTGCTATTGGAGGCGAGCGCAGGTACCGCCACTTAGATTCGTCTGACCTGTCCAAAGTTTAAGGCCGAAGACAACAGGAGATTCTGTGAGCAAAAACCGGTTCTACCCCGTCATTCTTGCCGGCGGCAGCGGCACTCGTTTCTGGCCGCGCAGCCGTCGCCGGCTGGCCAAACAGGTGCTCGCCCTGGACGGGAACCAGACCATGATCCAGACGACCGTGGAAAGGCTGCTGCCCCTGGGAAAAGAGAACTCTTTCTGGATTGTCACCAACAGCTTCGTCAGCGCGGAGATTGAGCGCCAACTGCCGGGAGTGCCGCCGGAGCAGATCGTGGTGGAGCCGGAGGCGCGCAACACCGCGCCGGCCATTGGGCTTGCGGCATTTCTTCTGGAGCGGAGCGACCCTGACGCCGTGATTGGAATGTTCCCCGCGGACCACGTGATCGCCAACGAAGAAAGGTTCCGTACGGTCATGGAGCGCGCGATTGAAATCGCGTCGCAGCCGGGAAACATCGTCGTCATGGGAGTGCTGCCCACGCGTCCCGAGACGGGTTACGGCTACATTGAAACAGGGGACCGGCTGAGCTCTGATCTCTTCCGGGTACGGCGTTTTACAGAGAAACCGAACCTCGAAAAGGCCGAGGAGTTCGTTGCCGCGGGGAATTATTACTGGAACAGCGGCATGTTCGTATGGAGCGCGCGCACGCTCACCCAGGCTTTGCGCGAACATCTCTCGGAAACCGCGCCGTACCTGGAGGAAATCGCCGCAGCCTGGGGCACCAGGGCCTTCCACGAGAAATTCGCCGAGCTTTATCCGAAATGCGAAAACATCAGCATTGATTACGCTGTTCTGGAGCCGCGCTCCGCCAAGGGCGAGCACTCTTCAAACCTTTTCTGCCTGCGCGCCGATTTCGGCTGGAATGACCTGGGATCATGGGCCGCCCTGTATGAGCACCATGCCCTGAGCAGGCAGGACGAAGGCCATAACGTGGTTGAGGCCACGGCCCTGTATGCCATCAACGCCACCGGCAACTACATTTATGCGCCGGAAAAATTCGTGGCTGCCGTGGGCGTGGACAATCTGGTGGTGGTTGAGACCGAAGATGCCATTCTGGTCACCACCCGGCAGCATTCGCAGGACGTGGGCAAGATCGTGAAATATCTGAAAGAAAAGAAAATGACAGAGCTGGTTTAGCCGTTCGGCGACAATAGCGGCGGACCAGAGGGTGCGAAGCCGTCCACGCGCTGAGCACTCAGGACACGGGAGCCGAAACGCTCCCAAGCGGGCAAGAAACTTAAGCGGTTTGGAGCGGAGCGACGATAGCGGCGGACCGGAGGGTGCGAAGCCGTCCACGCGCTGAGCACCCATGATACGGGAGCCGAAACGCTCCCAAGCGAGCAAGAAACTTAAGCGGTTTGGAGCGGAGCGACAATAACAATGGAAATTCGTTTTGGGACGGATGGCTGGCGCGGGATCATCGCAGACGACTACACCTTTGACAATGTGCGCCGCGTGGCGGGCGCCATCGCCGCCTATGTGCTCAAGAAGGAAGACCCCAGTCGGGGGCTGGTCATTGGATATGACACGCGCTTTGGATCGCGGCGGTTCGCCGAGGCCACGGCCGAGGTCATCGCCCAGGCGGGAATCCCGGTCAAGCTCTCCAACGACTACACGCCTACGCCCGCGCTGTCTTACGCCGTCAAACAACTGGGAACGGCCGGTGGCGTAATGATTACCTCGAGCCACAATCCCTGGAGCTGGAACGGAGTAAAGTTCAAGGCCACCTATGGCGGCTCAGCCACGCCGGCCATCATCGCGCAGATTGAGGCTGAGGTCCACGCCGGCGCCATGCCCAGGGGCACACCGGCCAAGATCGAGGAAGCGGACTTCAAGACTCCGTACGTTGCGGCCATCACAAAATTCGCCGACCTGGACAAGATTGCCGGGGCCAGCTTCAAATTCGGCATTGACTGCATGTACGGGGCCGGGCGCAATGTGCTGGCTGACATTTTCAAACAGCACGGCATACAGTATGTGCAGATCAGGGACGAGGTGAACCCGCTGTTCCCGGGGATCAACCCCGAGCCGATCGAGCCCCACGTCCGCATGATGCAGGAAACGGTGGTGCGCGAGAAATGCCACGCGGGATTTGTGACCGACGGCGACGCCGACCGCATTGGCGCGGTGGCGGAAGATGGCAGCTTCGTTGACTCGCACAAGATCTATTCCATCCTTCTGCAATGGCTGCTGAAGTACCACAAGGACTGGCCGGGGGACGTGGTGCGCGCCTTCAACACCACGCGCATGCTGGACCGCATTGCCGCCAAACACGGGCGCAAGCTGCTGGAATGCGGCATCGGGTTCAAGTACATCTGTGACCTGATGATGGAGCGCGAAATCCTGATCGGGGGCGAGGAGTCCGGCGGCATTGGAATGCAGCGCCACCTGCCGGAACGCGACGGACTGCTCAACTCGCTGCTGCTGGCCAACGTGATGGCGGATGAGGGCAAAAGCCTGGGGCAGCTGGTT
>DATIWA010000611.1:0-4350 GCA_035465515.1 Candidatus Limnocylindrales bacterium
GATCTCACGAAGCAACACCGCCAGCCCGTAGCCTGCGTCGTTACGACGCATCTCCGAGCGGCGCGAGAGCGGCGCGTCCATCGATCCGGAGACGTCCACCAGCAGTACGGTCTTGCCCGACAGCCTCGGCTGTCCCTCCAACGCCCGGAACATTGCATGCTCCAGTTCCGCTTCCCACTGCGGCGCATAACGCGCCGCGGCGATGAAGCGGAAAGGCAGCACGCGCTCGGTCTTCATGCGCTCCAGCCCGTCGCGGACCGCCTGCTCGCTGACCTTGGCCTCTGCCATGTTGCGCAGGTTGCGCAGCAGGGCCAGCGCGCCCAGCCTGTTCTCGCTGAGCAGGCGCTCCCAGGCATGGCGCTTGTCGCCGCCGGCGGAAAGCGCCACTTCCCAGGTGTCAGGCGTGGCCAGTTCGCCGTCCACCAGGCGCTTCCACAGATCGGCCTGGGCCTGGTCCAGAGGTTTGGCGTGGCTCAGGAAGAGCACGTCGCGCAGCTTCACCGGAGTTGCGCGGTTGTACTTGGCCAGCGCGTACTCGTCGAACCTGGTAAAGGCCGCGGCCAGGCCCTTCTTGACCTGCGCGGAAAGAGGCTGCTTGCCTTCGCTCCAGTACAGCGCCACGAACTCGGAGAGCTCGTCGGCGCGCTGGATCACGCGGGTCAGCGTTTCAGCAACGAGATGACGGTGCGTCGCCAGACGGGCCATTTCGCGCACCAGCAGAAGCGGAGCGTGGCGCAGCTTCATCTGCATGTGCGCCTCAACCGCCAGGGCCGCAACCTTTTCTGCCGGGACCCGGGCCACCAACTCGCGAATGCGGCCGGCGATGGCCACCCCGTCCTCATAGAACTGGTCCTCCCACAGCATGCAGGCCAGAACCGAGCGCCGCAACTGAAGCTCAGGCGATACCTGCCGCGCAGGCGCGCCCTCATGCGTGCGGTTGGCCTTCAGCCAGGGAATGTTGCCGAGATTCAATGCATTGATGCGGGCCATGGTCGCCACCTCCTCCATTCATATTTGGCGCAGGCGTCTTTGCCTGTGCGATGAAGAGCCACTGACTTCTGCCGTGACTCAGTTCTTCCGCGATGCTGCCGGCACTTCCTCCGGAATCTCCTCAGGAACATCTTCCGGAGCCGGCTCCGGCACTTCGTTTTCCACCCGGGAATCACGCAATTCGGTGATCGCTACGAAGCCTGCTTTCTTCCCGGCGCTCTTGCTCCTCAACTGCCATGCGATCTCTTCCAGATCTTCAATGCAGGGCAGTCGCTTATCTACGTAGTCGCTGCACTCCCGAACGCGAAATGGAATTCGAATCGCTTCGTAGATCCGGTCACAGATTGTGATCTTCTCGCTCTCAGAATAGCCGCGAATGATGCGCGCATAGACGCAGGTATCGCATTGCGATGCCTGTCCCACCGGCGTGCCGCCATATACTTTTCGCAAATCCATGACTCGAAGCTCTCAGCAGCCGCGGCTGCGCGAAATATCGCCGGGGAACCAGCGATGAAAGTTCATGCCTGTTGTTCTACCGTTAAACTATGCCGCCCAGGCGGCAGCTGGATTTGAACCCGCATCCCCACGGTCCGAAGTAACTCTCATCTTCGCCACCGACGAAATCAACATTCAATTGCCGGGGAACCAGCGACCCGGATATGTCTGAGCTATTCCGGGTCAGAAGCTGCAATGAACCGGAAGCAGGAGTTGAACCTGCGACCTCCCGAAGTACGGGCGCTCTACGATGTAATCCAAATCTTCACCACCGGCAATGCTATCGTGTGAAGCAGTGACGCTGGAAGCAGGTTCCACTACGGGGAACATTCGACCGGAGCATGAAGGTCCGCTGTTCTCACTTGAACTACGGCTCGCGAAGCCGGCAGGCGATGCCCTGCGTCTGCGGACAGGTGATTAGCTCCGGTCACCACCACCGGTGAAACATTTTTCCAACATCAACTGCTGCCGTGGAGCACAAGTTGTTGCAACCTAACTCTGCTCCGTCCTTGTGAACTCTTCCCTGCGGTGTTGTTTGCCGTGGAAGAGGCAATTTTGTAACGGGGTTGCTCAGGTCAGTGAACCAGCGACTGCGGTTTAACCGGTGGATTTGAACCACCACGGCTGCCCTTCGGCAACCGCCGTACCGGTGAGAAGTATCCGCAATTCTGCGCCACTGGCCAGACTGTGAGACGCGAGTTCACCCGCGTCGCTGAAAACGGTGCCGTTGAGGCTCTGAGCCGCTGAAGATGCTTTGGTTCGCCGGAGGAACAAACGTCTGCAGTTCGTTGGTCGATTTGCGCGTCGAAGTAACTGCTGACTTCGCCACCCAGCGTCTTTTAGTTAGTCATTGGTTTGCGTAGGACTGAAGCGCCTGAGGTTAGCTATGGAAATAGTTAAACGCCCACAGGCTATCAGGACCTAGTTCAGGTCCAGTCAGCCTCCGCACCGGGATTTGCGATGTCAACTTCATTGGGCGTTCTCCTACGCATGAGCAGGATAGCAAATTATAGTTCTGGTGTGAAGCAACAAAGTACGGAATTGCAGAAAATGAAGTGTGAAATGAAAAGTTTTTGCGCCGAACTGCTGAAATTCGGATCAGACAAATCCAGCCTGCGCCTATATCTTACCGGCTATCCAGTCCGCCGACTCCGTCGTCCCCAGGCTGCCGCCGATGTCCGCCGTCGTTTTCTTCTGGCGCACCGCGTCCAGCACAGCCTGGTTGATGCGCTCGGACTCCTTGCTGAAGCCCAGGTGCTCAAGCATCATGGCTGCGGTGGAGATGGCGCCGATGGGATTGGCGATGTTCTTTCCCGCGAACGGCGGAGCCGAGCCATGCACGGGCTCAAACATTGACGTCTTGCCGGGATGGATGTTGCCGCTGGCGGCCATCCCCAACCCGCCCTGAAGCGCCGCGGCCAGATCGGTAATGATGTCGCCGAACATGTTGTTGGTCACGATCACGTCAAACTGCTTCGGGTCGCGGGCCATGTGCATGCAGAGCGCGTCCACGTACATGTGCTGCGACTGGATATCGGAATATTCCGCTGCCACCATCTTGAATACTCTCTGCCAGAGGCCGCCGGCAAAGGTCATTACGTTGGACTTGTCCGACATCAGTACTTTCTTGCGTCCCTGCTTGCGCGCCAACTCAAATGCGTAACGCACCACGCGCTCCACGCCCTTGCGCGTGTTGAAGTCCTCCTGGGTGGCAATTTCGTCGGCAGTTCCCTGTTTGAAAACCCCGCCGGCATCCACGTAAGGGCCTTCCGTGTTCTCACGGATGACCACAAAGTCCACGTCCTCGGGCCTCACGTTCTTGAGCGGGCAGAGCGCCTCATCCAGGAGCTTGACCGGGCGGACGTTGGCATACAAGTCCATCTTGAAGCGCATCCCCAGAAGGATTTCCTTGGCGTGGATGTTGGTCGGCACGCGGGGGTCGCCCAGGGCGCCCACGAACACGGCGTCAAAGTCGCGCTCCAGCATGGCGAAGCCGTCAGGCGGGATGGTGGTGCCATCCTTGAGGTACCGGTCTGCCGACCAGTCAAAAGTCGTGAACTCAACCGCCGCGCCGGTGGCCTGGACCACCCGCAGGGCCGCGGGGATGACTTCTTTGCCGATGCCGTCACCGGGAACGACGGCAACTCTTTTTATTCTGTCGCTTTGCTTCAAACCGCTGGACATTCTTCTCGACTCCTGTTTCCTTCAGCGCCTGCAACGCGCGGTTCGGCGTGCAAGCCGGCCTCACCGGGTCTGAATATACCAAATGCGCTTTCACCGCGGAGAACTGCAGGAAAACGCCGATGAACCCGGATCAAAAAAGAACTCATGGGGACGGAAGGCAAAGCCATTGGGCTGCGGGCCCATCTGCGCTTTTCTGCGCAATCTGCCAGGACTCTGCGGGAATCAGCGGCAAACTTCTTTTGCTGTTCTCCATGGCTCCGTGGTGAGCTGCATGCTGGCAGCGTTTATAATCAAACGTTTACCCATACCCGCGAGAGCAAACCGTGTCCTTAGAGAAAAAAATCTACGAACTGCGCCAGCAGAAGCTGCGCGAGATTGAGGCTCTGGGCCAGCAGGCCTATCCGCACAAGTTCGCTTTCACCCACACCGTGCCGCAGGTCCTGGCCGAGTACAGCGAAAAAACCGCCGAGCAACTGGAAAGCCCGCGTGTAAACGTGAAAGTCGCGGGACGGATGCTCGCTGTGCGGCTCATGGGCAAAGCGGGCTTCGCGCACCTGCAGCAGGGCGGGCAGAGGCTTCAGATCTACGTCAAAAAGGACGCGGTCGGCGACAAGGGTTTTGAGCTGTTCAAACTGCTCGACCTGGGAGACCACATTGGGGTCGGCGGCTACCTGTTTCGCA
>DATIWA010000612.1:0-13731 GCA_035465515.1 Candidatus Limnocylindrales bacterium
GCTTCTTTGCGTCCCGGGGGAGGAGAAATTTCCGCGAATTCTACCCAGATAACCTGACGGTAAGCAATCGGGCGAATCACCCCCCGATATGGACCATGCTCCGCGATGGTTTGATAAACCCTTGTTCTCCAATATGATGGCGCGCTTCCTTCTGGTCGACCACTGAACGAACGTAATCTGCAAGCTCCTGGTCGCTGGCCCCTGCCTGCATCCTTCCGGCCAGGTCATGGTCGAACAGGGAAAACAGGCACGTGCGGATCTTTCCGTCCGAGGTCAGGCGGATCCGGGAGCAATGCCCGCAAAAAGGATGCGAAACCGGCGCGATGATCCCGATCTCCCCCCGGCCGTCGTCGAATGTGTAGCGGCGCGCCGTCTCGCTGGGAGCGTTGGCAGGCAGTTCGCGCACCGGACGGAACTCGTTCAGCCTGGCCAGGATCTCGTCCATGGTCACCACCACGTTCGGAGACCATACCCGGTCCTCTTCCAGAGGCATGAACTCAATAAAGCGCACCACCACGCCTTCCTCTCGCGAGAAGCGGGCGAATTCCACGATCTGGTCTTCATTGAAGCCGCGCAGCAGAACGCAGTTGACTTTTACCGGCTCCAGCCCGGCGCGTTTGGCCGCGCGGATGCTCTCCAGCACCGCGTCATAGCCTTTGGGAACGCGCGTGATGCGCGCGAATTTTTTCGGGTCCACGGCGTCCATGCTGATGGTGGCGCGGCGCAGGCCGGCTTCCTTCAACGGCATTGCCAGGTCCGCCAGCAGGTGGCCATTGGTGGTGATGGCGATGTCCGGCTGTTGGCCGTCCAGCGTGCGCAGCGCGGCCACGTCACGCACAAAGTCCACCAGACCGTTGCGCAGCAGGGGCTCGCCGCCTGTCAGGCGGACTTTTTCAATTCCCAGCCCAACCAGCAGCCGGACCATCCGCAGATAATCGGCGAACGGCAGCTCGGAATACTGCGCTCCCTGGTTCCCGGTGCGGCAATAGACGCAGCGATAGTTGCAGCGGTCGGTGATGCTGACCCGCAGGTCCGTGATATAGCGTCCGTGTTTGTCGCGAAGCCGCATGACCTTTGGCCGTTGCAAAAAGCGCGTCTCACTTTTCAACTGCAAACGCTGTTGATGCTCAAACCGGATTACAAGGGATATGAGGAAGGGAAGACGCGGAGAGCGTTTCCGGTTCCTTTCCAAGACCCCAGGGCCCCGAACGCGCCGCTTTCGCGTGGTCAGGTACAGAAGTCGGGAGGCCCAGCCGTTTCCGCCTGGACCCTTGTCCTTGCAATTCAGCAAGAAGCCGCCACACCGGCCGGGTATGCCTTAAGGCCTGCATGTGGTCGGAACCTGTGGGTCTATTATAGGGCCGGGGCCTGAAAAGCCAGCATGTTTTTGTCGCCCGGAAATCAGCGTTCCAGGTAGAGCACCATCAGCTCGTCATCTATGTACTCGCTGCCCACCTTCAGAGAGCGCGGTTCGACGCCGTACTTCTGAAAACCCAGCGACTGATAAAGCCGCCGCGGCTTCTCCAGGGTTGCCGCCACAATCAGCAAGATCTGTTCCAGACCTGGAATCGTCCTGGCCCTGCCAATCACCTCATTGAGGATCGCTTTGGCCATGCCCTTGCCCCGCGATTCCATCCTCACGTAGACGCCCCAGATGGTGCCTTTGTGGCGGAACTTGGCGTGCTTTTCGCGATAGAACCCCGCCATACCCGCCAGCTGACAGTCTTCGAAGCAGCCGACCACAAAGTTCTCCGGCCCGTTCTCGCGGAACCAGTTGCGCGCCTGCTCCACTGTTTTCGCCTCGAGCTCTTCCGCCGATTCGGCGAACGAATGCGGTTCGTCCTTAAGGGCCAGCAGGCGCAGCTGCCGCCACGCCTCGGCGTCCTGCTCCGTGAGTAATCGAATTTCCATCGCCTTGACATTCTATGCGGTGGGCCCGCAATTCACCTTTTTGCTGCCGGGTTTATGTGTTAAAAATAGGGCCGCCATGGGAAGACTTCTTCGCCCGCTGCTCCTCTTGACAGCAGTTGTGGCCTCGTCAGCCGCCCAAAGCCAAACTAACGTTTCTTTCCCCGAATTGGCCAAACGCGCCGCTGCCGGTGATGCGGCAGCAGAATTTGAAGTCGGGCGCGCCTATGAGGACGGGAAAGGCGTCCAGCAGAACGATGATCTTGCGGTCCAATGGTTCCGCAAGGCGGCGGAGCAGGGAAATGCCCGGGCACAGAACAGCCTGGGCGTAATGTACTCGCTGGGCCGCGGCGTGCAGCGGAACAGGCAGGAAGCCGTGCGCTGGTACAGGAAAGCGGCAAAACAGGGTTTGTCCGAAGGTCTTTACAACGTCGCCATCTCTTATTTCAACGGCGAAGGGGTTGGCGAAGACATGACGGCCGCCTACGCCTGGATGTTGGCCGCGCAAGCCAGGGGTGACACTCAGGCAGGTGATGCCCTTCCGCATATTACCGAAGAACTGCGCGGACACCTGGAGGAGGGCAAGCTGCGGCTGGCTGAAATGTATGCAAAAGGAGTTGATCTGCCGCAGGATTTTGCCGCGGCCGCCGGCATTTACCAGGGCTTGGCCGCGCTCGGGTCCAGGCAGGGATTTTCCTATGCCCAGTCTGAATTCAAGCTGTGCGAGCTTTATGCCAGCGGAAGAGGCGTACCCCTGGACCTTGCTGAAGCCAGATCTCGATGCAGGCTGGCGGGGAAGAACGGCGTCGGTTTTGCCTATGTTGTGCTGGGCAGGATGGCCGTCAAGGGCGTCGGCGAAACCCAGGACCTGGCTGAAGCCGAGAGTGATTACCGCAACGCCATCGTCGAGAATGTGCCTGATGGCTACCTGGAACTGGGAAAGCTCAAACTCCAGTCCGGCTCACATGACGATGCCAAAGAAGCCTACTTCTGGTTTTATCTGGCGCAGCGGCTGAAGATTTCCGGCGCCGATGAAGGACTCTCCAGTGCAGCGGCCCAGCTGAGCGATAAAGAAATTGCCGCCGCGCAAAAGAAGACCCGGGATTGGTATCGCATGAACGAATCCGAGAAACGAAAGAAAAAGATCAAGATCCGCTGAATCATTCGCTCTTTTGCGCAATTCGCGTGCCTTCACGTTGATTCGCGGCCAGATCAGGTTTGCTCTGCGTTTAGCTTCGGCCCTGACGCTCACATCCCGTCGTAATTCGGCCCGCCGCCGCCCTCTGGCGGCACCCATGTGATGATCTGGTACGGGTCCGCAATGTCGCAGGTCTTGCAGTGAACGCAGTTCGACGGGTTCAGGTGGATCTTTTTCGCTTGCGGCGCGTCGCCGGCCTCTTCCATCTCGTAGACGTTCGCTGGACAGAAGTTCTGGCATGGGTTGCCGAACTCAACCACGCAGCGCGTGTTGCAGATATTGGTATCGTGAATCACCAGGTGCGACGGCTGGTCTTCCTCATGCTTGGTGCCGGAATGATAGAGGTCGGTCAGCTTGTCGAAGGTCAGCTTGCCATCGCCTTTGGCTTTGCCCAGCAGTTGCGCTTCATCGCCGCCATCCGCCGGCAGCTGGTCCAGGTGCTTCATGCGTTCGTGTCCGGCGTGCATGGTGTAAACCGCATGCAGGCCGCGGCCGCCGGTGAGCTGCTGCAGGGCGGTGTGGAACAGGCCGCTTACCAGGCCGTTCTCGAATCCCTGGTGGAAGTTTCGCACTTCCCACAACTCATCTTTGATCCAGCTGGCGTCCACTTTCTCTTTAAAGTTCTTGAGCTGTTCTGCGCTGAAGTTGTTGGCAACCAGGGCTTCAAAAGCGCTCTCCGCCGCCAGCATGCCGCTCTTGACGGCCAGATGAATGCCCTTGAGCCGCTGCGAGTTGAGAAAGCCCGCCGAATCGCCCACGATCATCCAGCCATGGCCCGCCAGTGCGGGCATGGAAAACCAGCCGCCGTAAGGCAGCGACTTGGCGCCGTAGCGGATCATCTTGCCGCCTTCCAGCAGCTGTGCGATGTGCGGATGCGTCTTCCATTGCTGAAGCACGCGCTGCGGATCAAGCCGCGGGTCGGCGTAGTCGAGCCCTGTCACATAGCCCAGCGAAACCAGGTTGTCTTTGGAGCCGTACATCCACGAGCCGCCGTATTCTTTGGTGGTCAGCGGCCAGCCCAGCGTGAGTATGACTTCGCCCTTGCGGATGCGCCCTGACGGAACTTCCCACAGCTCTTTTACGCCTACACCGTACGTCTGCGGATTGCGGTTCTTGTCCAGGTTCAGCCTGCCGACAATCTGCTTGGTCAGCGACCCGCGTGTGCCTTCCGCCAGAATAGTGACCTTGGATTTGAGCTGGTACCCGGGCTCGAAGTTCGATTTCTGCTGGCCCGTTTTGTCCACGCCCTTGTCGTCGGTGACCACGCCGGTGACTGCGTCGCCTTCAAACAGCAGCTCCGATCCGGCGAAGCCGGTAAAGACAGTGATCCCTGCCTGTTCTACTTTTTCGCCCAGCCACTTGACGAACTTGTTGATGGAAATGATGTAGTTGCCGTGGTCGCGCATGGGCGGCGGCATCATCGGCGCGCGATAGGCCTTTTTCTCCGTCAGGTAGTAGAAGCTTTCGCGCTCCACTTGGGCGTCCAGCGGCGCTTCCTCGCGCCACCCGGGGAGCAACTCGTCCATGGAGCGCGGATCGAGCACCGCGCCGGAGAGGTTGTGCTGGCCGACTTCCCGGGCTTTCTCCAGCACGTATATGTTTTCTTTCGTGAGCTGGGCGTCAGGGTGGCGCTGGTTGTGCTTGTCAATCAGTTGTGAGAGACGCAGCGCGCAGGCCATGCCGGCCGGCCCGCCGCCCACAATGGTCACATCCGCTTCCATCTGCGGACGCTCGATTCCTTCAATCGGTTTGCGAAAGTAGATCATTTAGAATCTCAGCCCCAGGCATTCAGCAATCAGCACTAAGCATTCACTCCCGGCGCATTTCGCCCACATGCATGCACCGGATGCATGCATCGGTCGAGGGCCCGCTCAGGATGACAAGCAGCAGGATTTATAGAACTGCAACCATCATATCGGCGCCGCTTCGCCTCGCGGGATTGATACTTAAAAAGCGCCGGATTGCTTCTTCTCCGTGCCTCCGCAGTGAGTGGCTCTACGCCTTGGCCTTCTTCACTTCTTCGGTCAGCACGGGAAGGATGTCAAACAGGTTCCCCACCACGCCGTAATCGGCAATCTCAAAAATGGGCGCTTCCGCGTCTTTGTTGATCGCGATAATCGTGCGCGAGCCTTTCATTCCCACGATGTGTTGAATGGCTCCGCTGATTCCCACCGCGAGATAAAGCTTGGGGGCCACGGTCTGGCCGGAACTGCCGATCTGCCGGTCCATGGGCAGCCAGCCGGAGTCGCAGATGGGACGCGACGCGGCGATCTCGCCGCCCAGCGCTTCAGCCAGCGCCTTGGCCAGATCAATATTTTTCTGTTCTTTGATTCCGCGGCCCACGGAAACAATGATCTCAGCCTGCGTTAGGTCCACCGCCTGCTTGGCTTCCTTGAATGGATCTTCCGGCTGGTTGCGCACCACGCCGTCCGGGATCTGGGCGGCCACGGTTTCCACCGGCGCCGCGGAAGCGCCGGCCTCGGCCTTGTCGCCGCGGAAGGCCCCGGCCTGGAAGGTGACAAAGTACGGCGCATCGCAGTTAAAGGAAACGTCGGCGGCAAACTTGCCCTGAAACATCTGGCGGGTGAAAACCAGCCGCTCGCCCTCTTTTCGGAACCCGATCGCGTCGCTGATCAGCGTGCGGCCCAGCGCGGTGGTGAGCTGGGGCGCGAAGTCGCGCACCTGGTAGGTATGCGGCATCAGCACCAGCCGGGGCTGCTTCTGCTGGATAAACGCCTTCAGCGCGGCAACCGTTCCATCCGGCTCGTACTTCGCCAGTCTGGGCGACTCAATCGCATGCACCCTGGCCAGCTTCTTGCCCGCTATTTCACCCGCAATGCCGGCGATGCTGTTGCCGAAGACCGCAGCTTCAATCGTCCACCCGGTTTCAGCGGCAATGGCCTGCGCGGCCGCGATGGTCTCCAGCGAGACCCGGTTTAGCTTACCTTCACGTTGCTCTGCGATTACAAGAATGGTATCTGCCATTGTATTAAGCCGTTTGCCGTCTCTTCTTGATGAAGCCCCAGGTGATCAGCACCAGGGCGATGAATATATCGGTTCCAAAAATGAACTGCATGAACCTGTTTCCGGCGCGGATGTCCCAGCCGACATAAAGCGCCCAGCCGAGCCCGCCCAGCAGCATCACGATTCCCGCCACCATCAGGGTTGAACCGGTTTCATGTTCCGTTACAGGGAGGTAATTCCCGCCTTCGGGATCGTAATCCATTCTTTCCATGGCATTCCTCCTAAACAGTTTTCAGATCACCCGAACCTCGTTGCGCAGTTTGTCCACCAGTTTCTTGGCGACTTCGCCGGGAGCGCCGTCCAGCATCTCCGTCTTCTTCGATTTCTGCGGCACGTACAGCTTCTCGATCTTTTGCAGGTTGTCTCCCAGCGCAGCCTTCACCTCGTCCAGCATTACCTTGCGCAACGGTTTGTTCTTAGCTTGTTTGATGCCGAGAAGCGTGGCGTAGCGCAGCTTATTGATGCCCGACTGGATGGTGAGGACTGCGGGCAGAGGCATGGTCACGTGCTGGAAAAAGCCGCTTTCCAGCTCGCGCTTCACCTTGATGCCGCCGTCGTTCTTCTGGATTTCCATGATGATGGTGGCGTGCGGCCAGCCAAGCAGCTCAGCCATGATCACGCCGGTCTGGGCGTAGCCGTAGTCGTCCGACTGCAGGCCGGTGAAGATCAGGTCGAAGTTTTCGTCCTTGATCGCCGCCACAAAAGCCTTGGCGATATTCATTCCATCCATCCCCACGAAGGCGTTGTCTTCCAGATGGATGGCGCGGTCAGCGCCTTTGGCCAGCCCTTCGCGCAGCACCGTCTGGGCGCGCGCCGGGCCGGCGGTAATCACCACCACCTCGCCGCCGTGCTTTTCCTTCTGCCGCAGCGCCTCTTCCAGGGCGTAGGCGTCGGGCTCGTTGACTTCGTACGAGACGTCATCGCGGATCCAGGTGCCGGTTTCGTTGAGCTTGAGCGGAGCGTCTTTCTGCGGGACCTGCTTCATGCAGACCAGAATCTTCATATAGGGCGTGTCCTGTGTAACAGAAACTTAGATTATCCTGCCGGGCCTGCTGTTACCCCCGGCAGGCAGGAATGAAACTTGTAAGTATAAATGAAGCAAGGGGAAGTGCGGGCGGAAGCCATTTTTTAAGCTGCGTCTGCTCAAGCGGCCTCATCCGTAAGATTACCTTCGATACGGCCATTTCGGCATGCGAAGGATGGACCGTTTCGCGGGCTGCTATCATCTAATTGGTATGAGTCAATATCGGCAAGCATCCTGAGTGCCGACGAGCTGGCCGGCGGCCAGCCTGTATTTCGGCGCCATAGCCCTTTGGATCGCCTACTTTGCCACCGGTCAAACGGCTTTCCTGATTGCCGCGGTCGTGGCATTCGTCGCGCAGCTCGTTATTCGCGCCAGGCCCGGGAAGGCAGGCAGTTGCGCTCTGCCGCAGCCGGACGCGCCGAATCATTCCAGAAACGCGACGGACTGAACCCCAGCCACCTCAAAGCGCTTGCGGCAACGCATGTTTTTGCACATGACCATGTCGTCGCGACGGACCATGTAAGACTTGGCCTTGGCGAACTTGGCGCGGTCGCGCTCGTCGGCCCGGGGCGGGAGCTGCCTCTTCTTGGTGCGCACGAGCCAGGAGAGCTCGTATTCGTTCGCCTCCCGGCAGTGCGGGCAGTTCAGGGTGTGCGGCTTCTTCGCTTCTTTCTCGTCAAAAAAATCGCGCTCGTCCATCAGGCCTATATTAACGACTAACCGCAAAGGACACAAAGGCGTCAGGACTCCCGGAGCCGGGTCCACGCATTTCCCGGATTTCTCTCCGTGAACCTTCGCGCCCTTTATGGTTAACTCTTGAAGATGCCGAAAAAGAAGAAGCTCAAGAAATTCCGCGCCACCACGGCCGTCAAGGCCATGGCCCGCAAGGCCATTGGAACGCCGCCTCCGGTGCAACGGGAAGAAAGCATCAAACGCCGCCGCAAAGAGAAGCACAAAACCACTCTGCGCAAGCTGCTGGCGGAAGGGGAATAACCCGCTAGCCTCGGGCCTGCGTGACCAGAATGCCTGCCAGCGCGATCCCCAGCCCCACACAGAATGCGGCGCTTTGCACGGCCAGCGCGGCGATCATGAGTAGCACCATCAGGAACACGATTCGCGCGTGATGCAGCGTGTAGTCCGCGAGCAGCAGCAAAATCCCGGCTCCAGCCACCGACACCGCGCAATATCCCGCCTGCACTGCATTGAAATTCCCGCGGCCCCGGAAACGAGCGACCCCGGCGGCAAAAACCAGCGCCGCCACCAGTCCCAGAATGACCGGGAGCAGGGCGAAGCCCTTTGATTTTTGAGAATGCATGATGTGAAGGAAGATTCAAACACACCTTCATGGGCCAAAAAAGCGAAAAAAGAATTCCCGCAGCCACTAGGCAACGGCTGCAAGCTGAGGTACAAAGACCCCATGACTCACGCCCAGCTTGTCCGCCTTGCCGAGCATTGGCTCCGTTCCCGTTATCGTTGCGGCATTGTTCTCTCGGAACAGTCGGCGGCCAGCGGCGAGACCCCCGATGTGATTGGCTGGAAGGGCAAGTGCCGCTCCGTGCTGGTGGAATGCAAGATCTCCCGCGCCGACTTCCTCGCTGACCGGGACAAGCCATTCCGCCAGGACCCCGCGCTGGGAATGGGCTGCGAGCGGTTCTATCTTGCGACCCGGGGGCTGATTGAAAAGCACGAACTGCCGCACGGCTGGGGATTGCTGGAATGCAAAGGCCGCGAGATCACGATTGCGCACAAGCCCCGGCGCCAGAGCATGCGCAGCGAGGCCGGCCTGATGTGGGAGATGAACCTGCTGCTGGCCAGCCTGCGCCGCGTGGAAGTGCGCATTGAGCCGCAGACCATCACTGACTTTCTCAAGTGGAAGAACCGCCTGATCGAATACAACGGCGGCCGTCTGCCCCAGGGCATCATCGCGCCGGAAGCCGAACCCAATCCTCACCTTTCCAATTAGCGGTCCTTCATCGGGGCCCCCAAAAAGACCGGCGGTCTCGGTGCCCTCCTGCCGCCCGAGCGTATGATTATGTCCGCCTTCCGGAGGCTGGATTTCCAGGCCTGCCAAATCTGGATTCAGCCTGGGCTCAATCGAACGTCAGGGAACCCCCACGCAGACGGAAGAAATGGAGTGCAGACATGCGAACGTTTCTTGCTCTTGTACTCGGCCTTGCCTTGGTAGGAACCGCTTCCACCCTGGGCGGAGAAGAACATCCACTTAACCTTGCCGGTTTCAGCCCGGTTGTCTCCCCATTTACCGGACCGGTCAATCCGGTTCGCGGCCTCGGCGGTGGCGGACTGCCCTGGAAGATCGCTTCCGGACGCGCGGAACTCAAAGCCAACGGCAGGCTGGAGGTTGAAGTACGCGGTCTGGTTCTGGTAAACACCGGGACCAATCCCATCCCCAACTTCGCGGCCATCGTAAGCTGCCGAAGCGTTGATGCCGCCGGAGCGCCGGCGATAATCAATCTGGTCGCCGGCACGGCGCCGGCCACGGCCGCAGGCGATGCGGAAATTGAAGGAACGGTTCAGCTCCCTTCTCCCTGCATTGCGCCTATTGTGTTTGTCGCCATACCGTCAACTGCCACGTCGCCCGCCAGGTGGCTGGCTGCCAGCGGTTTCTAACTCAACCCTTGAGCTGCCGGGCCATCAGGCTCGGCAGCATACATTGGCCTGCGGCTGGTTCCGGTTCAGAACGCGAACACCATCTGGAAATCCACGCGGCGGTTGGCTGCCTGGGTGTTGAAGGGCCCTCCTGCCAGAGAATTCGATTCTCCGAACAGCGGCGATGTCAGATTGCCCGTGGGTGGTCCCGGGTTCACGCGATTGAAGATATTGCGTGCCGCGGCGCTGAGGGTCAGAGTGTAGCGCCGGTTTGATCTTTCCACGCCGAAAGGACCTCCCGGGCCGCCCATCCTGTGTCCCCCGCCGCCAGGGCCGCCGTGCGGACCGTGAGGGCGGCCGCCGCCTTGTGGTCCGGCAGGCTGCGGGCCATTGTCCGCTGTTTCCAGCTTGGGGCCGATGCCAATCGCCTTGCTCAGCCGGAGGTTCAACGTGAACTGCGCCGGTCCGTCGCCGAAATTCACCGGGATGAGCTGCTGGCCGGGCAAAGGCGTTACGTCAAACGTCGGAAACCCGGGCTTGGCGACCACCGTGTGTCCAGCGATTCCCGTATCAAAGGCTGGACGGTCGTTGAAAATGGAATCACCGTTCAGGTCCGTTCCCGTGGTGATGTTATAAGGCGCGCCGGTAAAGAACAGCAGGAAAGGGCTCACCCGGAAGCCGCGCGGCAACCCCACACTGCCTCCCAGAAACAGGCGGCTGCGCACGTCGAACGATGCGCGCCCGTAATCCGCGCTGATGTTGTTGGGATTGGTGGCCACGGTGTTCGCCCCTCCCGTATCGCTGTTGGCAAAGCTCAGGCTGTAAAAGCTGAAGAGCGTCAGCTTTTGCCCGGCGCGCACGTTCACGTGGCCAATCAACTGGTTCTGTTTGAAGTCCGCTTCTGACGTGTACTGGAAAATATCGCCCAGCCCCGGCTGCGGGCGGCTGTTCACATCCAGAGGATTCACGGGAGCATTGGTATCCACAAGCACCAACTGGTGTATGCCGCGGGAATGGATGTAGGTGATGGTCGCGGTTGCCGATTTTTTGATCTGGTGCTCGAGTGAGACCGCCGCCTGAATGGTGTACGGAGCCCGCAACTCCGGGCTGAGCACGAACTGGCTCGATGGCACCGCCGTGAGCGAGCTTACGGGAGGAACATTGGGAAAGAACAGCGGATTCTTGACTACGAACGATTGCTGCGTTGTGCCGTTCAGCCGCTCCGTCTGCAAAACAATGTTCTGGGTCACACGGTCGTAAAAGATCCCGAAGCCGGTGCGAATGACCGTCCTGGGCGCAGGGTTCTTTTTGTTGCCGCCCAGTCCCCAGGCAAAGCCGATGCGCGGCGCCCAGTCGGCGTGGTCTTGAATGTCGTTCTGCGTCTCATAGCGCAGACCGTAGCTGAGCGTCATGTTCGGGCGGAAACGCCAGTCATCTTCCCCGTACAGACCCACGTCGAAGATGGTGTTGCTGATCAGCGGTTGTCCGGTGGTTTGGGAGAACTGGCTGGGACCGCCGCCCGCGGCCTGGATTTGCGCCATCGTCAGTCCGTTTTGCAGCCCCTGCTGCGTGATCTGGTAGGCCTCAAGCGAAGCGAAGGTAAACGTCCCGCCAAAGTTCTGGGTTGAGCTGTTGGATTCGCCCGTGGCCCTTAGCCGCCCGCCGAAGCGCAGGAAGTGGCTCCCTTTATTGTAGGAAGTATAGTTCTGGATCTCGTAGTGATTGGATCCGACATCGCTGGTTCCCAGCGGGTTGCCGCCGGAGACGAACGCCCCCAGCACGTCAATGGTCGGCCCCGGGTTGAGAGCGTTTTGCAGGCTGCTGTTCCGCTCGTACTCAAAGCGCGTCTCATTGACCGCATGCGGGCTCAGCACCTGCGTGTCACTGATCTGGACAGTGTGCTCGGTGCTGCTCTCATTGAAGCCCTGCGACGCCAGCGCAAACTGGCCGATGCCGTTGTTCTGCTCGGTGGTTTTCGTGTAACGGTAACGCACCGTCAGGGTATTGCCGGCGCCAAGCTGAAAATCCAGGCGCGGGCTGATGCTGGTGCGAATGCGCGGGTTGAGCACCGTGCCGGTAAACGCAACCGGATTCAGCGACGAATCAAGGACCTGCGCATTGATCACCCCAACTTCATTGATGTTGCGGCGCTGCATGTCCAGGAAGAAGGAGGATTTTTTGCTCAGCGGCCCACCCATGTTGCCGTTGTAAATCTGGGAATCAAAGTCCGGCTTCTCCGCGGCAAACGGGTTGCGCGCGTCGAAGACGGAGTGATTGTCATTGACGAAAAACTGGCCGTGATACCGGTCCGTGCCCGGCTTGGTCAGGATCTCAATCCGGCCAAAGCCCATGCGGTCATATTCGGCGGAAAACGGGTTCTGGTTGATGCGGATTTCACGGATCGAAGACTTGGGCGGAAGCTGGCCTCCGGTAAAGCCGTCAATGTAAATTTGCCCGCCGTTCGGTCCTGCGGAAGGTCCAGCCAGGGCCTGCAGCTCCGATTGCAGCTCATCCGGATCATCGGAGAGCGCATCAAGGTCCTTGCCGGTGAGGACCACCGCGCTGGCATTGTTGGCCGGGTTCACGTCAACTTTCGTCGCGTCGCTCTGCACCTCGACGTGCTCTTCCTTCACATAGACTTCCAGAGTCACGTTGAGCTTTTTGTCCTCGCCGGGGGCAATCTCCACTTGGTCGGCGAAAGGCCGGAAGCCTTTTTCGCTGACCGTCATGGTGTACTTGCCGGCCGGCAGGTTCTTTACGTTGTAGGTGCCCACACCGTCAGAAGCAGAGGTCAGAGTCTGGCCGCTCTCTCCCTTCAACGTGATGGCCGCATTGGGAATGACCGCGCCCGTGGGGTCGATTACCTGGCCATGCAGGCGGCCCGTGGGCGCCTGCGCGGCAAGACCGCTGATCAGAAAAAGAACGGAACCAGTGATAAGGACGAGAGGGCGAAGCAGCGCTGCCCTGGAGCTGTGGGTCATATTTCTCCTCAACTTCACGTTCACTACTGCGGTCCGCCGTCGCCGGAAGGAGCCGATAAATTCCACCCATTCAGCAGCGCTGCCGCGCCTGAGGCGTTCGAAGTCAGGATCGGCTCAACCCCGCTCAGCAGCGTGATGGCCGTAACTTCCCGGCCTCCCGTTCCCGGGGTGGAAACGATCATGACCGCTTCTTCTTTTTGCAGGTCGCCCAGCGTTACGGCCGGAAGCCGGTTGATGATTTGTTGAAAGTCACCGCCCCCTCCGCCGGGTCGGGCCCCTGGTCCTCCGGCGTTCATTCGCCTTCCCATTCCGGCCTGCGCGGCTTCAGGAGATTTGAGAAAGAATGCGATCCGTTGCGCGAGTTGCGGCGGCAGTTTGCGCATCTGTGAGTCAGCGGTGAGCTTCACCGTGACCGTCTTCTTGCCCAAAATGTCCTTTACGGTGACGGTGGAGGCGCCGGCATCAATTCCGGAGATGGTCCCCGCAATGTTGCGGAAGGTGCCGGAGATCACCTCCTCGGCCGCCAGTTCTTTGCCGTCAGCGCTGTGGGCGCCGCGGGCGCGAAGCTGGTCGCCGACCTTGATCTGGTCGAAAGTGCCTGGCTGGGCATCGGCAAACTTGATTGAGCCGGCGGCGTAACGCAGAAACTTTGTGTTCCTGCCAGTCCTTACCACCACGCTCATGGTGGGGGTCACTGAAACCGTCACCGTCCCGGCAGAGGCGTCAAGAGCGCTCACGATTCCGCCCGCGCCGCGGCGCTGCCAGTCCTGCATCTCCTTCTGCTGCTTCTCGGCCACGTCGCCCGATTTCATCACAATGATGGCGGCAGCGGTTAGCGTGCCCGTGCTCTCCCCCTGGTGGCCGCGCGCCAGCAACCGGTCACCCGGCTGGATGTCCGTCAGGGCCATGGGGGCGGCCGACTTCAGGTCCGTCTGGCCCGGTTCGACGCGCAGAATACGGGCATTCTCCTGCACCGTGATGGCGACGTC
>DATIWA010000613.1:0-2530 GCA_035465515.1 Candidatus Limnocylindrales bacterium
CGTGCTGCAGGAAGCGCTGCACAATGCCGCGAAACACAGCGGCGCGTCCCATTTTGAAGTCGAACTGCGCGCCACAGACGATGAAATCCGGTTGACGGTCAGCGATGAAGGGGTGGGCTTTGATCCGGGCGCGGCGCTCAGGACACGCGGCATCGGGCTGGTGAGCATGCAGGAAAGATTGCATCTGGTGCAAGGCAAAATCGAAATCGAATCGGCGCCTAACCGGGGCACGTCCATCCATGCCAGAGTGCCGTTGCGAGCCGCGGGCTAGGAGAGCAGCCGTCCAGAATCTTCCGTCCGAGGGATGATCGCGAACCAGAAAATCCATGCGTCAACATGCCCGGTCATGAGGACTCCATGGCAGGTTTGCCGCCCGCGTGCTACATTATCAGCCGCCATCCTCAGGAGAGAGCGGACGTGCCCACCATCAAAGTGAACGGAGTCGAGCTGTATTACAAAGAAACCGGCAGCGGGCAGGAAGCCATTGTTTTCTCCCACGGTCTGCTGATGGACCACGCCATGTTTGAGGCGCAGCGCGCCGCCTTTGACGGCCGCTACCGGGTGATTGCCTACGATCATCGCGGCCAGGGCAATTCGCAGGTCGCATCCGGCAGTGCCGCCGCGGAAAGACTCGACATGGACACGCTGGCGGAAGACGCTGCCGCGCTCATCGAGGCGCTGAACGCCGCGCCCTGCCATTTTGCCGGCCTGTCCATGGGAGGGTTTATCGGGCTGCGGCTGGCGGCGCGCCGTCGCGAACTGGTGCGCACCCTGACGCTGATGAACACCGGCGCCGATCCTGAAGCCGCGTCCAGCAGGCTGCGGTACGGGCTCCTGGCCAGGCTGGTGGGCCTGGTGGGTACCGCGCCGTTTACCGGCATCGCGGTAAAGGAACTTTTTGGCCGCACCGCGCGCACTTCCACGGATCCCGGCAAACGCAAAATGATGGACGAGTGGACGGAGAAGCTGCGCACGCGGCCCAAGTCCGTTGCCGGGGCGCTGATGGGCGTGATGAATCGCAAAGGGGTTCCGGCGGAGGAACTGGCGGCGATACGCTGTCCAACTTTGATCATCGCCGGCGAAGAAGATACAGCTCAGCCGCCGTTTCGCGGCGAGCGGATGGCTGCCGCCATCCGCAACGCGCGCCTGGTGCGCGTTCCCGGATGCGGCCACTCCAGTTCGCTGGAACAGCCGGAGGCGGTGATTGAAGCCATGAAGGAACTGATCCAGGAGCAATCTGCATTCAGCAGCCGGCAGGCCGCGCCATGACCGCACAAGCGCTATCCGACTTTTAGACGCATCCCATCGGCCATCGCCAGGCCCTCCACAAAATCTTCGGCGGCCTGCGCCATCTCTTCCGGCTCCTCCAGCATGGGGAAATGGCTACGCGCATTAATGCGCCGCACTTTGAACCATGGATGAGTGGCGGCAAAGGCCTGTTGAGCTTCCAGGTACGCCGGATCAGGTGGTTGAGCGTACAAATGCATGACCGGGACGGAGGGAGAAAGGCCCTTCAAGGCGGTGAGTGGATTGCCGAACTTCTCGTAAGCAGCGGCGATCTCGCGTCCCGCGCAGGACCACATGGCGGCCTCAAACGAGCCCATGCCGTCGAGCACGAATTCGTTTACCGCCGGATTGTCCACTCCATGCAGCCAGAGCGAGAAAAGCTGGTCGCGGCTCTGGCGCCAGCGTCTGGGGTCCTGAAGGGCATGCAGCGCGGCCAGAAAAGGCTGCGGAGGATCGAGCACGATCCAGTCCAGAAGCAGCAGGCCGGGAATGCGCTCACCGAGACAACGGCGAAGTTCGATTGCCACCCACCCGGCATGCGACAGGGCCACCGGAACAACCAGTTCCGCGCCGCTGGCTTGGATTACCGCCAGCGCGTCAGCCAGCAGGTCTTTGGCGCCAAAATCCTGCAGCGACTCTTCCGAGTGCCCGTGGCTTCGCCAGTCCAGCGCCAGCACGCGACGGTGATGCGCGCACAGTTCGTTCATGCGGCCAAAGGCCTCACGCGTGGCGCACCAGCCCGACATCAAGAGCAGGGCCGGCTCACCATGCCCCACGTCAGTGTAATCAATCTGCAATCCTGCGGAGTCTGCCCTGGGCATCGGCACCCCCTGTTGGCAACTATCTTAGCGCAAAAGCGCAGCCGGTCGCTCAAGTGCCCGGCAAACGCGCCCATGCATCGGATTGGAGCAGCGCTCTCTCCAAAGGCGAATTCAAATTTCAAATTTGCAATTTGCAGTCCCGCATATCTCAAGGGGAGGGACGGCAGCGCAAATGGGTCCGTCCGCCGTAGGACCGGGCGCTGAATGCTATAATCACGCCCCATGACACCCACCTTCCTACAACGTGCTCTATCCCTGTGCCTCATTACGGTTTACCTGACCTCGCAAGTCTGGGCCACATGCGGTGGAGGAGGTGGCGGCGGGATGGGAGGGATGTCCGGCGGCGGCAGCGTCAACTCTCAGGTGTACGTGGTGCCGTGGAAAGCCATCGAACCCAACGATCCCGGCCCCAAGGAAGGCCT
>DATIWA010000614.1:0-3027 GCA_035465515.1 Candidatus Limnocylindrales bacterium
CTTCCTGGACCAGAGCGGCGGCATCAATCTTCGGCGTGCGGGCGTCCCATGCATCGTCCACGGCGGAAAAGGCGATATCAAAATACTTTGAGGCCTGTTCCTTCTGGCCGGCGGTGCCGACGGCAAATCCATGCGCGGCGGCCTGACGGGCCCGCTGTATGGGCGGCAGGGAGCGCAGGCTTTCCGTCTGGTCAGAGCCATTGTCCTTCATCGCCTCCAGCACGGAGACCGTGTCCTCCTGTGGACGCTCTATTTCCCGCGGCTCGCCAGCATTCTGAACAGCGGCATTGGCGGCGACGTCCTTCTGCAAGGCCGTCGTGTAACCCTCTTCCCCCAGGGCCTGTTTCATGGCTGCTGTGGTGATGTTGATGGCCAGGGTGCGCATGGGACTGTCGTCAAGCTTTCCCAGCCAGACCAGGAACTCCAAGCCGGTCCTGGAAGCCAGGTCCTTGCTGACGTCGGGCGCCATGCGGGCATACATTGCGGCAAAGTTTTCCGCTTCGGCCACATATTCCCTGGCATGCGGGTCCGGGAGAGAGCTGAACATCTTGTCGAAATGCGTCTGCGACCATGGCGAGCGGCTTCCCTGCTCTTCGATCACTGCCATGAGGGCCCGCGGCGGAACCACGCCTTTGGCCATGGCAGCATCAAGTTTCCGCGAAACCGTGTCCAGCGTCTGCCGGGAGCAGGAAGTAACGGCGCCGATAAGCGACTGCTCCGCCTCCAGAGCGGCGTTCGCCGGCAGGTTCTCCACGAAGCTTTCCGCGGCCGCGCAGTCCGCCTGGCCAGTGGACATCATGGAAACCACCGGCTTCTGGCCTACCTGAATCAGTTCGGACTCAATACGCACGCCCTCACGCCACAGGCCACGGGCCATGTTGCGGTCCACCGTGGACGCCAACTCTGCCGCGGCCGAAAGCACGCGCAACCGGTCCTGCGGGTCAGATTCCGGAAGAGCAACCGCCATCTTCACCGTATCCATCACAAACTTCTGCTGCGGCGTGAGCCTAGGGACAGGGGGTTTGCCCTTCGACGGCACATTCGCTCCGGCAAGAGATGCCTGCTGCGCGATCATGCCCAGCGAACAAAAAATCACCGCTCCAGCGGTCAGAATGCTTCTGATAGCCTGCACTGCTTGAACTCCAAGGGAAACTTCACCGTTCTGTTTTGGTGAGGACATTCGTGAGCCTACCGGAGCATCTACTCCCATTCAAGGGTCCGCCCGATTTCGGACGGAAATACCCACAGCTCTGAATTAAGAGGCCTTAGCACCAAAGTGGGTTGCTGTTCTTATGTTGATTCCGCCGCGCGGAGCTCCTGAACAATCTCTTTCGCGGCGGCGCGCGCGGCTTCAGCCTGATTGGGCGGGAATGATATGGCGCCTACGCGGGCATGGCCGCCCCCGCCATAGCGCTCGCAGATTTTGGCCAGGTTCACCATGTTTTGTTGATCGGTCCAGGGGTTGGACCCGACGGATACCTTGACGCGGAAGCTGCTGCTGCTGAGCCCGACGCTGTATACCGATCCTGGGTGCAGGTAATACGGAATGAACTTGTTGTAGCCTTCCAAATCGTAATCCGTGATGTCGAAAAAGATGGTTCCCTGCCTGCATTCAGAGCGCTCGCGCAGAATATCAATGGAGCGCCAGTGCCGCTCCAGCAGAGGAGGGACCACGGCGGCAACAAACGGCTCCTGGAGCACCTGTGCCAGCGGTTCGGAGACCAGAAAAGGAATGAGCCTGGGAAGGAACTCCGCGTCGTTGGTGGACTCGATGGCCATGGTCAGTTTCATGGCAGGCTCGGCCATTTCCACCGCCTGCTGCGGGGAGGCAAACTGGGCGCCGTCAATGACGTCCGCCCAGTGGACCAACTCCGCCACCGGGGCCGGATTGAAGCCGAATTTCTCCTGCGCCACATGGGCAAGAAACTTGGTGCAGGACTTGAAGTCCGGATCGTAGAACTTGTGGCTTTTGTCACCCAGCCGATAGTGCTCCGCGTCCTGGGGCGTGAGAAAAGCGCTCTGGTGATGATCAAACCACCAGGTGATTCGCGGCGAAGCGGAATACTTGAAGTCCACAATGGCGTTTTCATCGCCGTCAAAATCGGTTTCATCAAACAGGGCGCCGGCGCGGTGGACTAATCCGGTGAACTGGAAGTCCGCATCCGGGCGTATCCGCTCCCGATAAAAACGAGAGAAAAGGGCCGCTGAAGCCGTCCCATCAAAACATTTTCCGTGGAAGAAAACCCTGACCTTCACTCAGCCTTCCCTCTCTGTTTGCTGAAAAGTAAAGCTACTAGAAATGACATTCCATGCGCGTTCTGTCAAGGAACAGCCGGTACCTGAGAAAGCCGGGCGCTCCCGCCGCGCAACGCTGCCCGCCGCTGCAGGCGCACAATTACTTGTAAATGGAAAACTGCGACTTCGGTTTTTGCAGCTTTATGGTGATCTCCATGCTGGGCTGGTTTATCTCGAAGTCCTGGCCGTAGGTACGGAACCCACGCGCGATGACCTGGACCCTGAGCGTTCCATACGGAATTCCGCCGGTCCCGGCTTTGCCATCTTCATGGGTCTTCAGTTCCAGACCCTCCTGCTTCTCGCGGCCATTCTTGACAAGGTGAAGCACCACTTCAGCGTTTTTGACGGGTTTGCCGCTGGTTTCTCTGACCACAGTCACGTTGATGGTCGCCTTCTGCTCCTGAGCGGATACCGCCGAGGCCATCAACAGGACCCCGAGCAGGGCGGCGGTTTTGAGGAAAGTCATGGGCCCATTGTACAAGCAATCACCCGTTCAGGCCTGTTCCGTCACAGGCACGGTACCCGGACTTTGGTAATTTAAATCCCTTTCACAAAACGCCTTTAGTAACTTGTTACCGAAGTTTGAGGGTCAGACAATCCCTGTGAGCCGCAAAACCTCAAGAGCACGAGGTAGAAGAGCAAGTTTTTTCCGGGAGGTGATGCTGATGTGGTTCCGTTGCACTGGGCATCCAGCTATTTTGCGGAGGAATGAGAAGAGACGGGCCAGGGGCT
>DATIWA010000615.1:0-5233 GCA_035465515.1 Candidatus Limnocylindrales bacterium
CGCGGTGTTGCACATCCTCGATGAAAAGCCGCCCAAAGAACATTCGCTGACCAAAGAGGCGCGGGTCGTGGATGGATGGCTGGTTTATCGCGGAGACTATTTGCTGTAAGCGCGAGGGCAGGAAGCCCTGTATTTCCCGGACCAATGACACCAGCCAAGGATAGATTCGTAGCTTACCTTTGGAGAAGTCTATCTCCTGCCCGGCCAATAATTAGATATTAGTGATCTTTAGCGGGAATGAGCCCCGTCTACCCAGACAACATTAACGAACCCTAACTAGGCATGTTACTAACGTACCGTGGTCCTTGTTGATTTAAGACCAGGTACGAATGTGCGCGTGCAAGACTTTTTGTCGCAGTGCGATGTAGTGGGTCACCAATGTTTGACGAATGAAAGGATGGGCAGTATCCCTCGCGCAAGACTGTCCGGAACCTTTGGAAAAGGACAAGTATGAAAGTATTGCATGTCTTTGCACTCGCTCTGATGTTCACGCTGGCCACGGCTGCATTCGGCCAGACCTACAGCTTCCAGGGATCAGCGAACATGGCGGTAAGCGCCAAAGCCGGTGACGTGGTCACCGTGACCGCAGTTCTAACCACGAACGATATAGACGAAGACGGAGAAGGGGAGCCGCTGGTGGTGTCCCTTCCCGGAGGGGCCTTCACCGTCAGCAACTATTTTCTCAACCAGACCACTCACTTTCTGGCGCTGCAGGACAACCCGGTAATTTTCGGGCAAATACCAGGGGCGGATGGCGACGAAAGCGCACAAGTGACTTTCAGCGTGCGCAAGATGCGATTTACCCCGGAGGAGAAGGAGCACTTTGCCAATGTGGCACTCGCCCTGACGGCGACCAGTCTGGGCCTGACGACGGTGGGCGGCGGATGCGCGCTGGCGCCGGAGCCGCTGGTCACGAAAGTCTGCGCGATCGCCGGACTCGCGGGAGGCGCCATCACGGGTGGAGCAGCGCTGTATTATCAGAAGCTGGCGCTTGATCCCAATGACCCGAACTTCACCGTGATCGTGGTGCCCCTGGTCCCCACGCTTCCGCTGATCCAGGCGCAGCCGGGAATCACGCAGGAAGAAGCCGATGCATTCAATGCCTGGATTGAAAATGCCGCGCAGCAGAGCGCATACGCAACGGCGATCATTACCTCCATCAACCGCGCCAATACCGCGGCCGATGCGGGCGACACCGCTTCGGAGCAAAAGCAGCTTCAGGCGGCGGGAGATTTCGCGGCCACGTTGTCGGCCCTGCTGGGGCAGGAGACGAGCCTGAGGTCGGCGGCGCAGGCGTCCGTTGTGGCGGCCGGCTTTGTGTCCGTGCCGTTTACGGTAAATGACGTTTTCAATACGGAAATCCGCGTCCTGTTTTTCGGACTGCCCAGCCCGTTCCCGCAGGTCCTCACGGCCGAGGGGTTTGACCAGAACGACATCAACTTCATAGCCGGAGGCCTGTTCGTGAAAAATCCCTTCACGATCGCGCCGAACAGTTTCCCTGAGATCCTGACGAACTCGCCGGGACTCAACGATGCGGAAAAGACCGCGGCGCAGGACCTGTTTAACTTTGCCCTGCGTTCGGGCACTCCGCTGGCCGCGGGACAAATGGCGCAGGCGCAGGGATTCGTTACCGGGCCGGGCGGCAGCAAGACGACCTTTGCGACCGAGGCCCACGCCGACCAGCAGGGCACAATCCTTGGAAATCTTGAACTGAACGACCATTTGAGCGGATTCTCGATCCAGCAAGGCCGCGTTACGTCAGCGGTCCTGATCGGCAATCTGTTTGCGATCAGCGGAAACTTCGCCGCCTCTGATGGCTCAGCGCAATCGTTCCTGGTGGTGGGCGACGCAGCCCGGCAGACAGTCACGATCAGCACCTCCAACGGGTTCAGCGTTTCCGGAGCAGTGACGGGAGGTAATGTAAAGGTCAAGAACTGAAGGTAGCGCAATTCCGCCATCCGCCGTCCCAATGGCGGCGGATGGCAATCCTGGAGAACGACATGGATTCGACGAACAATCCGGCCATGGCCAATGTCCTTAAATACTCCGGTGTGGTCCTGCCGCTGATCGCAGTTGCGGTGTGGCTGGCCGGACCCCACCAGCCTGTCATCGGTCCCCTGCCTTCGCGAAGCCCCTACGTTTGGCGGCTTCTTATCATTCACGGGCTGCTGGCAGGCACAATCTTCCTGCAGGGATGCAGGTTTATGTACTTCCTGCGGCAAAAGCTGATTGGCGGGCTACTGGTGGCAGCCGGGAGTGTTTATGGGGCCATGATCATCATCTTCCGGCTGACTGCCAACCTGCGATAAGGCGGGGGAGATGGGATCAGCCGCTTCGAGGCGAAAATCCATTACAAGGCGCGCCTGCAATGGCGCCGGGCGCGTTATCTGCCTGCCAGACGCATTCTTCTTTTGTAGCCGGCGCTATCTCTCCGTTCCGGAACGGCTGCAACTGTGAAACCTTGCCGCAAATAGATGCGGTCCGCGGCGCTCAACGCTGCGGCGTGGGAGATGGCGACGGACTGGGAGATGGCGTCGCGGCTGGAGCGGGCGTTTCTGCGGGACTGGGAGTAGGAGTCGGGGTGGGCGTGATGTCAGACGAGGGCATGGTCGAGGGCGTCAGTGTGGAAGGCGTCGGGGTCGGCGATGGGCTGGGTCTTTGCTGCACGGTTACGGGAGACTGGGTGAGGACGATCAGGCAAAAAAGCAGCGTTGCAGCCAGGCATCGAAACATAGGTTAGCTCCTGAGTTTCAACTCTATTTCCAGCTTCGATTCCCGTAGCCGAGGCGAGGTTGTTCAGGGAATCCTTGCCAGCGCAACGGCAGGCCCTGGCGGGCGTGGAGCGTGGCGTTCTGGCAGCGGCGGCGACGAGCGCGTCTTCTCCGCATAGCTGGCTATCCGCATAGCTGGCTATTGGAGTGTCCGGGACCAATACGCTTTCGAAGGCGCCGTTTGGTAGTAGAATCTGGAGCTCTGTACAGAATCGGAAATCCATGCACATGAACGTTCTCGCCGCTTTGTTCGCAATCCCCGGCACCGCGGTCGCAATGTGTTCCGCCGGCATCGTCGTATTCCTGATCGCAGGATTCGCAGCGAAAAATGAGATCGCCGAGGCCCGCAGCCTAGACAAGATCGCGGCCTTGAGGAATTTGTGTGTCGCTGTGCCGCTGGCGGTCTTCGGAGCGCTGCATCTCTTCGGCCTGCGATTCGTCATCAACATCGTGCCGGTGTACATGCCATGGCGTTTGTTCTGGGCATATGCGGTCGGCTGCGCATTGATCGCCGCGTCCTTGAGCATTGCCACCAGGATTGGGGTGCGCTGGTCAGGCTTGCTGTTCGGAATCATGATGTTTCTGTTTGTCGCGATGATCCATCTTCCCGGAGCGCTGCGGCAGCCGCACAACAGAATCATCTGGACGATCGTGTTTCGCGAGATGTCGTTCGGCGGCGCCGGATGGATCCTTGCGGGGACTGCCATGGAGGGACGCGGCCTAAGCAAGAGCACCCTGATTACCGTGGGCCGCCTGTTGATCACGACGGCCCTCATAGTTTTTGGCATTGAGCACTTTTTGCACGCGACGGGACTTCCCGGAGTCCCGCTTAAAAAAGAGATGCCGGCGTGGCTTCCCGGGCGCATGCTCATTGACTATGTGACGGGCGCAGCTCTTCTCATGGCGGGGGCAAGCGCACTGCTGGGCCGGAAAACTCGGACCGTGGCAAGCTGCGTCGGCGGCTGGATTCTGCTGATGGTCCTGGTGATCTATGGCCCAGTCCTGATCACGGCGCTGTCCGATCCTGGCATCGCCGTCAAAGTGGAAGGGATCAACTACTTTGCCGATACGCTGCTGTTTGCCGGAGCCATCCTCGCGCTGGCGAGCGCGGCGCCACGATCCGATGCGTTCGGGTGGGCCAGCGTTCCAGGTTCCGCCAGAGACACGCTTTCACCAGCAGGCACCGGTCCGTCTGCTCCCAACTGACTGCAGCGACCCTGGGCAGAGCGGAGCGAGACCAGCCGTCTTTAAATCTTTAAAGAAGAGCAGAGAGGAGAGGGCAGAGAGCGGTCCGGTCAGGGGCACGCAAAGCCCCAGCTTCCTTCAAGCGGGACTTCGTTTTCCGCCTCACCCCGCCCATCAAGGCCGGAGTTCCATCCCTGTTCTGCCCCGAAGGGCGGACCCTCCTCAACGCGCGACCTGGCTCTTCGCTGTAGGAGCGGGAACCGAATTCTTGAGCAGGCCGAGGCGCAGCAGGCTTTCGGCCGTAGAGACGAGCGCGTCTTCCCTGGAGCGAGGGGTCCAGCCGAGCAGGCGCTGGGCTTTTTCATTGGTGGCGTTCTTGCGCTTGCCCAGTTCGGGAAGGATCTGTTTTGCCGCCGGATCGCGCAGAGCGACAAGGCGCACCAGCCAGTCGGGCACCTGGCGGGTCGGAACTTTCTTTGCGGCGGCGCCCAACCGGGCCTTGAGGGTCCGGGCGATATCGGCCACGGACATGAAATCGCCGGCGACAGCGAGAAAGCGTTCGCCCCGGGCGGCGGGATGGGTCATGGCGCGGATGTGCAGGTCGGCAACATCGCGCACGTCTACCACGCCGAAATAAAGCCGCGGCAGGCCGGGCATGGCGCCATCCATGAGGCGCTGCACCAGAATGATGGAAGTGGCGTAGTCGCGCCCCAGGACCGGGCCGAAGACACCGACCGGGTTCACGACAGAGAGTTCCAGCCTGCCGCCCTGGCCGGCAATGAAATCCCAGGCGGCGCGCTCGGCCAGCGTTTTCGATTTCACATAGGCCGTCAACTCGCCGTTGTTCGGGTCCGTCCAGTGGCTCTCGTTATAGGGCGTTGTCTGGGGCTCGCGGCCATAGCCGACGGCGGCGAAGGACGAAGTGAGGACAACGCGCTTCACGCCGGCGTCACGGGCGGCGCGCAGCACGCGAAGAGCGCCTTCGCGCGCGGGCACAATCAGCTCGTCCTCATGCCTGGGGACGCCAGCGGGAAAGGGCGAGGCCAGGTGCAGAACGTAGTCGCAGCCGGCAACGGCGTCAGACCAGCCGGCGTCGTGTTCAAGATCGGCGGCGACGAAGGACAGCCGATCGCCGGGGTCGGCGCCGCCTTCCTTCAGCATGTCGCGCACGCCGGCCGCGCGCGTGATGTTGCGGACAGTGGTGCGCACCTGATGGCCCGCAGCCAGCAGCTGCAGGATGGAATGGCTGGCGATGAACCCCGAGCCGCCGGTTACCA
>DATIWA010000616.1:0-2116 GCA_035465515.1 Candidatus Limnocylindrales bacterium
CCCGGCCGAGTCCCGCAGTGATCTTCGCGCCGCCAAAAACTGGTAATTTGGGTTGACGCCCGTCCGGCATCGGACTTAATATCCGCTCAGCCGCTTCGTCCGTGGACCGCATGCCGAAATCTGCCCATAGTACCGCGCGGAAGATTCCTTCGGGCGAAGTCATGATTCCCGATAAACTCTACTTTCGCATTGGCGAAGTAAGCCGTTTGTGTGGACTTCCCACCTACGTGCTCCGCTTCTGGGAAACAGAGTTCCCGCAGCTCAAACCGCCCAAGAGCGGGACCGGTCAGCGCATGTATCGCCGTCCTGACGTGGAGAACGTGCTGCGGATCAAGAAGCTGCTTTACAACGAGGGCTTTACGATTGCCGGCGCGCGCGCTCAACTGCGCGCTGAAAGCAAGCGAAAGCAGGCGCCACTGCCATTTGCGGCCCCCCTCCCGGCCAATCTGCCGGAATTGAAGCAGGTCAGGCAGGGGCTCAGAGAGATCCTGGGCATTCTGGCAGCGCGCCGCCAGGCCTCTCCAAGAGGCCAGTGACCTCGGATTTTCTGCTTCCCCGAATTACTCAACCGCATCCAACAAAGGCGGCTATAATATTGGTATCAAATCACCTTTCAGGTGTTTCTTTGCGTAAGGAATAGGTTTTCCCGATGTCTAAAAAGTTCCAAGTCCTTCTTCTCAGCAGCTCCATGCTGGTCATTGTTTTTGCCCTGATCGGCGGTCTTGGGGTGCACGCTTCCAGCAGCAACAACAGCAGTGACAACGCTTACAGCCACATGCAGGTGTATAGCGAGGTGCTGCACCGGATTCGTACCGAGTACGTGGAAGAACCCAATATGGGCCTGGTAACCAGCGGCGCTCTTCATGGCCTGCTGGAATCGCTGGATGCCGACTCCAGCTACCTGAGCCCGGCTGAGTACAAGGCATTCAAGCAGACCAGGACGGACGGCAAGGCCGGAATCGGCGCCACGGTATCCAAACGGTTTGGCTATGCGGCCATTGTTTCGGTCATTCCCGGAGGCCCCGCGGACAAAGCTGATATCAACCCCGGCGACATCTTGGAAACGGTTGACGGGCAAAGCACCCATGACATGTCCCTGGCCGCCATCAAGACCAAGCTGACCGGAGAACCTGGTTCACGGCTGGAAGCAGTGATCATTCGCGCCCGCAAGATTGAGCCGCAGAAAATCACCATCGTTCGCGAGATCGTCAACCCGCCTGCGGTGCAGGAACAGATGATGGCCGACAATGTGGGTTATATCAAGGCCCTGGTCCTCACCAAAGGCAAGGCGCAGGAGATCGCGGCGAAAATCAAATCACTCCAGAGCAAGGGCGCCAAGAAACTGGTTCTTGACCTGCGCAACGATTCCGAGGGCGACGAGGCAGAGGGCGTGGCCACCGCCAATCTGTTTATCGGCAAGGGACTGATTACGTATCTTCAAGGCCAGAAGTATGAAAAGGTGACCTACAACGCCGACCCGCAGAAAAAAATCACCGATCTGCCCCTCGCCGTCCTGGTAAACCGCGGGACATCAGGCGCGGCTGAGATTGTTGCCGCCGCCCTGCTCGATAATTCACGCGGTGACGTTGTGGGCGACAAGACTTTCGGTGAAGGTTCCGTCCAGAAGCTGATTGAAGTTCCGGATGGTTCTGCCCTGATTCTTTCCGTGGCCAAGTATTACACTCCCAACGGAAAGGTCATTCAGGACACCGGTGTTACGCCTGACGTTCTGGTGGCCGCTGGCGATGACCTGTCTGCCCTCCCTGACGATGATGGCGGCAGCGCCGCGGCGGCACCGGAGCAAAAGAAGCCGGCGCAGAAGGAAGACGATCAGCTCCGCAAAGCCATTGAAGTGTTGAAGGCAAAGACAGCCCAAAAGAGCTAGCCGATTCCGTACCTCAAAGCGCGTCCTGCGGGACGCGCTTTTGTTTGCTTTCCGCCCAATCTCTCCCCCGGCTTGCGCGGGACCGCCCCGCCGCCGGTGCCGATCTATGCACTGCTGTGCCGCTGCCGGGGCAGTTTGGAGCGCAGCGATCCTAAAAAAGATGGTATTCTGGCGGTTCCCGGAAAGTTCCATGAAGTTCCTGTATTCACAGCTCCCGGCTTTTCAAATTGC
>DATIWA010000617.1:0-6715 GCA_035465515.1 Candidatus Limnocylindrales bacterium
GCCATTGTGGACCTGGAACTCGCCGGCGTGGACCATGTCCAGCAGCTTCGCCGGGAATTCCCCGCCACCACCATCGTTTGTACCCACCGGCTGGCCGATGAAAAAATGTGGACACAGGCGCTCTCCGCCGGAGCAGCAGACTGTTGCTTCAACTCCGATGTGCGGGCGATTGTGTTGGCCGCTACCAACACCCCGCGCTTGTCGCACGCCCACGCAGCATAAAGAACTGTTGTATCCTCCTCCCGTCCAAAGCAACAAAGGGGGCATCATTCGAAGGTGATGCCCCCTTTGTCCATATACCATCGCCCGGATCCGCCTCGATTGGGCGGTCTATTCCCTGCCGGGCGCTCGGCGCGGCAGCGGTCAAGAAAGTTCCCCGGATGACCCGATCGCCGGTTGGAAGTTATACTCTGTTATTCATGCTCAAAGACATCCTCGAGCAGGGCCAGCAAGTGATCGACGCCGCCCTGGATAAATTGCTGCCTTCGCCGAAACAACGGCCGGAATCCATTCATCAGGCCATGCGCCACAGCGTCTTTGCCGGCGGCAAGCGGCTTCGTCCCATACTCTGCATGGAAGCCGCCCGCATGATCGCGGGCAGGCTGCCCGAAGGCATTGACGAACTGGGCAGCGCGCTGGAGATGCTGCACACCTATTCCCTGATCCATGACGATCTGCCCGCACTGGACAATGATGACCTGCGCCGCGGCAAGCCCACATGCCACGTTGTGTATGGCGAAGCCATTGCCATTCTGGCCGGAGATGCCTTGCAGACGCAGGCGTATGAGGTGCTCGCTCGCTTGAAATGCCCGGCCGAGGCGCGCGTCAAGATCGTTGAAGAAATCGCCCGTGGCACCGGAACCGTGGACGGCATGATTGGCGGACAGGTCAAGGACCTGGAAGCAGAACACCAGAAGCCGGACGCCGCTACGCTGGAATATATCCACCGTTCCAAGACCGGGGCGCTGATTACCGCGAGCCTGGTCAGCGGGGGTATTTACGCCAACGGCAGCATGCCGGAGATCCAGCGGCTTCGGGATTTTGGCCGCTCCGTGGGCCTGGCATTCCAGATCGTGGATGATGTACTCGACGTTACACAATCGTCGGAACAACTGGGCAAAACCGCCGGGAAGGACACTGCTTCAGAAAAAGCCACATATCCTTCGCTGTTTGGCATAGAGGAGTCCTTGCGCCAGGCTGATGCCCTGGTAACAGCAGGCTGCAATGCGCTTGATTCGTTTGTCCATCGCGCCGACACTCTGAAAGAGCTGGCTTACTTCCTGGTGCAGCGCAAGAAATAATCTCCGGCAAAAGCTGTGGGCGGCAGGCAAGGTGGCCGGGCTGACCGGCTAGACGCTGCGTTCAGCTTTCGGGCTGGACTGCTCTTGTCCGTCTCCATCCAGAAATTCGCGGTTCCGACCCTCGTTCTTGGCGCGATACAGCGCCTTGTCCGCCGCGGCGATCAAGTCCTCTCCCGTGCTGAAGCCGTCCCCCCAGGCCGCAATTCCCAGGCTGATGGTGACGATTCCTTTTGAACCTTCGATTCTCATCGCCGCAACGCTCTCCCTGATTCTCTGGGCCAGCAGCCTGGCAGCATGCCCGGTGGTTTCCGGAGCAATGATGGCGAACTCTTCGCCGCCATAGCGGCAGAAGACATCGCTGGCACGGAGGTTGCGTTCGCATTCGCGGGCCAGGTTGACCAGCACCCTGTCGCCCGCCAGGTGGCCCAGACGGTCATTCAGCTCTTTGAAATGGTCCACGTCAAAGATGATCAGCGACAGGGGCGTGCCGTAGCGGCGGGCCCGTTCGACCTCGTGCTCCAGGTTTCTTTCGAAATAGCGCCGATTGTAGATCCCCGTGAGCCTGTCGGTCTCCGCCTGGCGCTGCACTTCCGCCTTTTCGATCTCTGAATGCTGGATCGTAAACGCGAGCGTCCATATCAGTCCGACCAGCAACACCACGTTGGAGACCACGCTCAAGGCCATGGCAAGACGCAGATGGCCAAAGCTGATTTCGCTGCGGATAAAGAAGGTGCCCAGCAAAATCGGGACCAGGACGGCCATGGGGACAAGATAGCGGGCCACGAGGGAACCAATCGAGCGCCCCCAGAAAATCCTGACCAGTCCCCGGTCGCGCGGAATAAAGAGAAATCCAACCGTGATCAGGAGGAAATTGCCTCCCGTGTTAAGAGCCATGGCCGTGGCGCCGCCGGTGATCGCGCCATAGAGGACAGGAACGTCATAGAGATAGCCAACCACGGCAAGCAATGACGTGAGCGTTACAAAAAGTACCAGCGTCTCCTTGAGATATTCTCCCCGGTGGCGCTTAGAAGGAAAAAAAGCGATGCCAAGCAGCACAAAGTTGACGGCGCTGAGCGGCGCCATGCGGCCCGGGTGGTGCTGCTGGGCCGGGTCCTTGAACAGGATCTGATCAATTCCCACCGACCAGCCCGAAAGATATTCAAACAGGGTTACAGCGCCAATCAGGGCTGCTGCCACTGAGAAAACCGCCTGCGCTTTTCGATTGGCGCGCGAAATGGCCAGATGCAGGGCCCCGGCAAGCAGAATGAATGCCAGAGCGCTGTTGACTTTCATGCTGGCCATGCTGGGAAAAATGCTGGTGAGCAGCGGAAGGTGGAACAGCCATCCCGCCAGCGCCAAAGCAGCGCTCAAGCCCGCGAAGTGTACGGCCAGCCGCGCTACCGGGATCCCGCGGATTCTGCCTAGCGAAGACACACTTTTCTCCTGAAACTTTCTCTCACGCTGGCCTGCGAAAAGTATGTGTCCTAAATCACACCATTTCTTCAACTTGCGGCCGTTAGAGGCCTCGCCCGGTTACTCCTTGGGCATCATCACATTGTCCACGACGTGGATGACTCCGTTGGAGGAGAAGACGTCCGACACATTGAACATCCCGATGTCGTCATCGTGATCCCGTATCATAAGGTGCATTCCGGCGTGGCTTGACACGGAAAGCGTCCCACCCTCCAGGCTGGTCACCTCGGCTACCCCGTTCTGATTTTCCGCCATCTTCTTCTTCAACTCAGCCGTGCCCCACTTCCCTTTCAGCATGTTGTAGGTCAGCATCTTCCTGAGTTGCTCTTTGTGCTCGGGCTTCAGCAGGTTTTCCATGGTGCCCTTGGGCAGTTCGGCAAAAGCTTCATTGATTGGGGCGAAAATCGTAATCGGCCCGGCCCCGGAGAGCATTTCCTCAAGTCCCGCCGCTTTGATCGCCGAAACCAGCGTGGTGTGGTTCGGCGATTTGGAAAGGTTCTGCATAACGGTGTTGGTGGGCAGCATCTCCTGGCCGCCGACCACCGGATTCTTGCCGCCGGCGAACCCGGCCGTGCCCAGCATGAGAACCAAAGCCAGTACCGCAGATGATTTCTTTTTCATGATCGCCTCTTGAATTAAGTTAAAAACCCAGAGTTGCACAATTTGTTTCGCGGGCGCAAACTCAACCCACACCGTCACTTGCCTGCTTTTCAAGCCACAAGCGTCGCTAGTAATGGAACCGGTATCGCAACTGCAATGACACCATTCTCGGGTCGCTCACGTGCGAGCCGCCAAAAGTATTGCTCAGATCAATAAAATACCGCTTATTCGTCAGGTTTGTTCCCGTCAGTTTGGCGGACCAGTTTTCCCCAAAATCACGTCCCAGGGCAAGGTCCACTGTCGCATAATCCGGCAGATGACCGGGCCCATCTCCGTCCAGGAAGCCGGAGCCGTATGATACGTTACCAGACAGCCAGGCCTTCCATGGCAACCCGGCGCTGAAACCGGTGCTGAGGGTGTTCCGCTGATCGTGATCGAGGAAGAAAAATCCTTCCGGCGGAGGACTGAAATCGGTCAAACCTCCGGTGACGCCGCCGGAGCCTTCCACCGTCTGGTGCGAGTATGCCAGGTGCACATCCAGCCGTTTAAACAGTCTGGGGGAATGGACGGTCGCTTCATAGCCTACAATGCGCACCGCTTCAATGGTCAGCGGGATAAACAAATTTGAGTTCCCGATCGCGTCATGATCGAAGAAGTTGTGGGCCCCGGTGCGAAAATAGTTGAAGTCAAAGGCCCAGTTCCGCACGGGAATGGTTATGCCAACCTCATGCTGCTCGTCCCGCTCCCCCTTTAAGGGCAGAAATCCCTGTCCCGGAAGCGCAGTGAAGATGTCGCTGGAAACCGTATCGAGCGGGGGCGCCTGATAATAACGGCTGTAGGCCCCGCGCAGGACCCAGTGCAGCCGTGGAATGTCGATTGCCGCTCCCAGCCGTGGGCTGGTGGCAGTTTCCGAAGTTGCGCCCCCGAAATGCGTGATTCTTACTCCTCCCGTCAAGGCAAGCCATGATGCCGCCTTGAACTGGTCTTGCGCCCACACGGCCTCCAAGTCTCCATTCACCTTATGTTGTGTCAGAGGAACATTTACCAGCGATGGAATGGCGGCGGGATCATTCGGATCAAAATTGGTGCCGATCAGCGCAATGCGCGTATTGTCCTGCTGGGCAAAACCGTACACACCGGCCTTGGCGTTGTGCCGCCCTTTCACGACGCTCACCGATGCCTGGCCTCCAGTGTAGGAACTTGCCCGGTTGTCGGTAGTGACCACCCGGTTTGCCTGGTCTCCCAGCCCTTCAAAGGCGGCGCGATTGAAGTGAAAGGAAGGCGCCAGCGTGAACAGGATGCCCGATCCGACCGTGTGGATCCAGGAGAGATTCCCAAACACGTCCTGCTCGCGATCACGATCGCGTATGCCCGCCGCCTGCTGTGCAGCATCGTTGGGCACCTGGAAATGGTCGACGCGCGCTGAACCGACAAACCGGAGCTGGTCGGTGGGGGTGGCGTTGAAAATCAGGGACGTAAACACGCCTCCGCCGGCCGACTGGTCATGCAGATTGGCGGCGGAAGGCGTTTCCAGTCCGTGGTCCGTGCGCGAACCGCTCAGGCTGAAGTAATAGGCTGCGCGCTCACTATGATCGCCGAAACTCAACTGGTTGTCCGTGCTGTGGTAGTTGCCGTAGCTGGTCACCAGTTCGGCCTGGCGCTGGCGCTCAAAGCCGGAGCGCGTAACTACATTGAATACGCCGTAGGTGCGGTCGCCGGAGTCGGCGGAAAAGCTGCCGCGCTGCACTTCCAGGTAGTCGATATCCTTGGGATCAAACTGCGGGCCTACATTTGTCGCGATGTTGGTATTCGGCACCGGAACGCCGTCAATCGCCCATGTCACCTGGTGGCCGCCGCGGACGTGAAGCTGATCATGCACCATGGTGGCTCCCGGCACAAAGTCCGTGATCATGGACATGGAATTGGTACGGTCGGCGCCGGGTGCGCGCGCGATTTCGCTGCGTTTGATCAAGGTCTCCGGGACCGCAGACGTTGGATTGACGATCTGCGGCTCGGCAGTTACCTCCACCGACTCCTCTTGTGAAGCCACGTTCAGGGCGAAGTGCAGCTCCTGGAGGCTGTCCGATGTCACCGTGGCCGCCTGCTGCTCGATGGCGAACCCCGGCGAATTTACCATCACGTCGTATTCACCCACAGGAACCTTCATGATGGTGGCAATGCACTCGTCATTCGTCGTACCGGTCTGGCTGAAGGAGGAACTGCGGCTCTGGACAATGACCTTGGCGCCCTGCACAGGCCGGTGCTGCGGGTCATGGACAATTGCTTTGACGGTCCCGAACACGGATGCGTGGACCTGCAAAGGCGCAAGCAGGGCCAGCATTCCCATAAGTCTTATAAAGCGCATAAACATTACTGCTCTCCCGGATAACTTGTCTTGAATGGTCCGCACCAAGGCCGTCACCCGGCTTTTCTGTATTTAAAAATCTGCCGGCCCGATACCGATCGCAGGCACGCGCAAAAACAGAATTAAGCTAAGTGAAAGCGGTTTAAGTGAAGCTGCTCGCTTCACCTGACTTCCGGAGAAATCAGAGAGCGGGCGGACCGCGGTCCGTGTGAGAGGAGAAACCAGCGCTGAGGAAAATAATGCAATTAAGGTGGAGGACTTCGTTTACCACCAATAGTGAAGGAGATGTGGAAATCGCCGCCGGCGCCGCACTGTTCGGGGGAACAGACTGTGTGCAGCAATTCATGGGGCAATCCTGGGAGTGGGAGTCCGCCCCAATCGAGCGCTCCGTGGAAGACTGCGCCGGGTGCCGATGTTGCATCCCCGTGCAGTGAGCATGCTCCTGGGCTGAGATTGGCGAGCGGTGGCACGCAGCCGGGCTATCCGGCTCCATGCCGCTCATCAACATGGGCGACATCATGGAGAACGCGAGAGCCAGTATCGCCGTAATGGAGCCAAACTGCCGCATACCCAGCCCGGAATATACCTTTGGTCTCTCCCTCAATGCAATCAGAATTTTCTTAATGAAAGTCTTTAATCGTCCGGAGACGCGCCAATCGGCGCCAATATGACCTTAGAGCGTCTAGCACTCCGGAAGTAACCGGAAAAATCACCTTAAATTACCCTGATCTTTTCAGGGGCGTTTCCCTGAGCCGACCAAGCCGGCGAACCTCCTTCCAGTCGCCACCTTTCATATTATGGATTCGCACTTTCTCAGGCTCTATATCCAACCCCCGGATAGTTTACGGCCAGTTTTTCATATATATACTTCCAAATACTTCCGCAAGTTCATTGACTATGCGCGATCTTAGCTGTGTGATAGTGTGTCACTCCTTTAAAGCGAGGCTATATGGCGGATAGTAACCATTGTAGTTTC
>DATIWA010000618.1:0-1825 GCA_035465515.1 Candidatus Limnocylindrales bacterium
GACCCTGTTTCAACTTTCACGCTCAAGCGCATTTCTGCTCCGATGGGCGGTGATAACCGCACTTGCGAGCATAAATAGCGCAGGTTAAGAACGGATGACGCCGTGATTAAGTTCCGGTGAATTTCAAAATCAGATCAAGCAGCGCCGGAACGCATTTTCGGTTCATTGCGTTGACCAGCCTGATATTCCGAAGAAGAACCTTGACCTTCTGCGCATACATCCTGTATTCCCGGAAGAGAGCCGGGCCGTCCCGCCAGCACTGCATGGCTGCTGCTCCCATCCGGCAATGCGACATGCGATGGACGAGATAGACCAGCAGGTATTTGAGGATCCGGGGTGCGGCGTCATCAGAGCTGAGCCGCTGATACTGGCGGAGGAGGAATTCGCCTTCAGCCGAGGAGAGATTCCATTCCGCAATGATGCCTGCCAGGTCCCAGGCGATGTCGGCTGGCCCCGGCAGCTGGTGCCCTTCAGCATGGGCAACGCCGTCTGTTTTGACCAGCCGCTCATCCTGCGTGAGGATCCACTCGTGGGGCATCATGCGGCAATCAGGCTCCGTAGCCTGCATGATTTCAACCTGAGATACGGGGTTTTCAATCGCCAGTTCCTCGTTCAGATTTACCTGCATCATGTTGACCAGCAGTGCCGGATTGGCATGAGGCGAGGTGAAGTATCTGGCGCGAAAGGCGCAATACTCCGCCATGCGGCGGAGCAGTTCCGTGTTGAGGTCCTGGCGTATCAAAGGCCGGCCGGACAGAAATTCGTAGCGGCTGTAGCCGTTTTCCTTGTCCAGCAGCCGGGGAGAAAAACCAGCGTCAGCCAGCGCCTGGGCCCGTCTGCGGGTGTTGTCGCCGAATCTGCCGAAACCCTCAAACTTGAATAAGGCCGACTCGTCAACCGAGAGGTGCTTGACGGTCTCAAGGTCGGTCCAGCAGGCAGGCCATTGCGACTCATCGCCATAGAGCATCTCACGCCAGTATCCGCCTCCCATGTTCCGGTTGGCCTCCGCAGGAACTCTTCGCCCGTAGTGGGCGACATAGGAGCGGAAGCGACCCCATTCTTCGGCAGGGCCATGACGTCCGGTAAACGGCTGGCTGCACAGCAGGACGATTCGCGCAGAAGGTACGCCGGCCAGTTCAAGCGCCTTTGCCACGCACAAAAACGTTGATCCGCTGAAGCCCGGGCCCTCGTCCACCACAAGAAAATCAGCTCCGCGCTCCAGTTTTTCTGCAATCCATGCCAGCTGTGGAGCCGTAAAGCTGGCGCTTCTCTGGTACGGCTCACCTTGCGGTCTGACCGTGGTCCGCTCTGAGTTGAGCCTGGCCGCGCGCAGCACGGCCAGCACCACGGCCCCCAGCGTGGAACCTACGGAGCGGATACCGATGACAGCTATCTCGCGCGGCAACTGTGGAAGGAGACGCCGCGTGAGGTCGGCGAAATCCAGCGGGTTCAGGCCATAGTAGGAGAATCCCTCCGGATGTGAGCACCGCAACGGGATGCTGCTATCAAGTTGCTGCAGGTCGCGCAGAGCTTCCTGGAGATAGGCCGGTTCGCCGGCTACGTAAGCGGCAATTCTGTCCGTTACCCGGGCCAGCAGCCGCTCATCATGCGATTCGGCATCAGCTAATGCGGTCTCAAGCTCTCCGGCGCGCACCAGGGCATCCAGAGCTGAACCTGCGCCTGAAAGTACGCCTTCAATCTCCTTTTGGAGCGCTGTCACAAGCTCCCGGGCCGGCAACAGGTCCCTGTTTTTACGAAATACGAAGAGCTTCCAGGCGTCGTGGTCCGGGGCGGGCGTAGGCTGCTGGGCGTTGGTGGCCATGGA
>DATIWA010000619.1:0-2069 GCA_035465515.1 Candidatus Limnocylindrales bacterium
GTGGACAGCGTAAAGGACCTCATGCAGCGTATTCAGTACGTGCAGGAAGAATTCGATTGCCCTGCCCTGATCGAAGATTACATTGAAGGCCGCGAGATTTATGCCGGGATCATCGGGAACCAGCGCCCGGAAGTCCTGCCCTTGATCGAGCTTGATCTCTCACGCCTGCCCGCGGGCATGCCCAAGGTGGCGGGCACGGAGGTAAAGTGGGAGAAGGACAGCGAAGCCTATAAGGTGACCAAGTCCGCGCCCGTGGAAGATCTGGACGAAGAGACCACGGAACTGCTCAGCAGCACTGCCCTGGCCGCGTACCGCATCCTCCAGTTGCGTGACTACGGGCGCATTGATATGCGGCTTACGGACAAAGGCGAGGTTTACGTCATTGAAGCCAACCCAAATCCCTGGCTCTCCAGCGATTCCGAATTTTTCATGTCCGCCAGGAAGTCAGGGCGTTCTTACGCGGAAATGATCGGAGAGATCGTGGAATTGGCGCGCACCGACCGCCGCCGTCGCGACCGTTTTCGCAGTTCCTGATCCTGGCGCGGGTGGGCCGCGGCCTGCGCTACGTCTTTAGTGCAGCAGCTTGTCAAGCAAGCCCAGCCGGTCGCGCGTCAGCCAAGCCTTCCAGGCCATCTCACTGACCTTGGGATATTTCTTCTTGCCGAATTTCACCCATGCATCGCGATACCTGATCCAATCCTGCTGCGCCTGTTTGATGCCGGCGGAAGTTATGTTGGCCTGCTGTTTGAAAGTCGGGGCCTGTGTCCTGGCAAAGTCAAGCTTCACCGTGGCCTCGTCCCTGGCAAAGTCCCTGGGTGAGAATTGCGGCATTTCCCCGGCTTCGAGCTGTTTTATCTTGGCCAGCAGGTTCCTTTCCATGAAAGCAATCTCATGCACTTCCTGGGTATACCTCAGGTCCGTCTCATTGTCTGCGTGGGCCTTGAAGTAAGGCGCAGCCGTCTTGCGCAGCGCGGCAAAAGCCTTTTTCTCCCGCGAACTCCACTTCGCCGCGATCTCGTCCAGTTGCTTTTCCCGGTCGGCGTGGTCAAACCGGTAGTCGAGAATCGCACATTGCTTGTAAAGATAAGGGCCACTGCTGTGGTCGCAAATACTGAACTTTCCCACGACGCGGGCCTTCTTCATTCGGGCAAGCTCATTGACCGTGCCGGCGAGGTCGCCGGGCGCTCCCGGGCTCTCGCAGGCCAGTTTCATGGCGGCATCAAAGTTCCTGGGCACGCCCTGGCCATTGGCATAAAGCATGATAAGAATGGATTTTCCCGAGAAAGCCCAGTCCTTGTCCCGCCCCTGTTCCATCTCTGCGTAGGCGCACTTGCGCGCCTCGACCGGGTCGGCCGGAGCGCCTATACCGTAATACAGGTCCCGTGAAACACAACTCTCCAGTCTGGCTTTTTCCGCCGGAGTGGGCTGGTCTTCCTTCGGCAATTCAGTGTTCTTGACCTCCGCGCATATCTTCAGGGTCCCCGGGTCGGTGATACCGGATTGGCTGAATGCCGCGGCGGACAAACACAAAGACAAGGCAAACAGTGCTATCTGATATTTGTGCATGGATGTAAGAAGAACATTGTCGCCGGATTCGCCCTCATAGGCAATCAAGTTCTTCATCTCGGGGTCCGCAAATCGGGCCTGAAACGCGGTTCTTTCAGCCCTCTGCGGCCAGCCGCGCTTCAAGATTGCCAGAGTAGAAGATGCCCGGCAGGCGCCGCCGGCGGCTTGGCTTCCCAGCCTGCATCTTCTTGTTGACCATCACTGAGTGGCGGCCGTCGCCCGTGCGAAGCAACGATGCACAAAGCCGAAGCCGCTGATCATCAACATCATGCGCAGCTACAGCCGTGGGAGCGCGCCGCAAGCGCGCAACGAAGCGAGCAGCGCGTGCCGGCGCCCAGATTGCCAATCCCTGGTTAACGCTGATTTCCGGCGCCGGAATCTCCCTCTGCGTGTTCAGCCGTGTCATGGATTGCCCCATCAACGGCCCCGGCGCTTGCGTGGGATTTGCTCAGCTCCTTCTGGATCTGGTCAATCTTTGCCTGGTAAAGATCAACATTGTGCTG
>DATIWA010000620.1:0-5074 GCA_035465515.1 Candidatus Limnocylindrales bacterium
ACGTCGTCAAGGTGCTGAAGGCCTATCGCATGCGGCAACGCGAACTCGAGGGCCGGCCAGGCGTCCGGCTGGTGACCATATTCCGCAACCACGGCGAACTGGCGGGCGCATGGTTCGCTCATCCCCACTCCCAGATTCTTGCTACGGCGATGATTCCCGAATACATGGACCGGAAATACGAGATCGCGAAATCATATTCCGCGACGACGCAGAGAAATCTCTATTCCGAGATATGGGAGGCTGAAACCGGCCCAGGCAAACGTTTGATCGAGCTGGACGAAAGCATGGCTGCCTTTGTTCCCTTTGCGGCATCCGTTCCATTTGAGATGTGGATCCTGCCGCGCGAACCGCGTCCTTCGTTTTCTCTGGCAAGCGATCATGAATTGCACGGTCTGGCCGGCATGCTCCACCGGTCGCTGCTGCGTTTAAAGAACTGTTGTGGAGACGTGGCGTACAGCTATGTGATCTATTCCTGCTGTGTCGGGGAAGAAGGCCCGTACTACCACTGGCACGTGCAGATCAAACCAAGGCTGGCCCGTCCCGCCGGCATGGAACTCGGCCCTCACATTCGCGTCAATCCAATGTGGCCGGAGGAATGCGCTCAGCGGTTGCGAGAAGCGCCGGGTGAGAGCAGGAAAGACCGGATGCTTGCTGCTGGATGACCGAAATGCATCACGGATCATCGAGCCCGCCCCTGAGGGGTGGCCGGGCATCGCAGAGATTGGAGCCTGCAACCATTATGAAAACGAGCGAGGTACTGACAGAATTTCCATTGCAGATTACGTTCCGTGACGGAACACCGCCGCCGGTGGCCGAGATCTGGGTCCGTTCGGAAGCGGCAAAGCTCAACAGGTTCTACAGCCGGATCATGGCTTGCCGGGTGGCCGTTGAGAATCCGCACCGTCACCACAAGGAAGGCACTCCCTATCACGTCCGGATTGACCTGACCGTGCCGGGGGGGGAGATTGTGGTCAAGCATGAACCCAGCCTGCGCAGCAAGGCCCGACAGGCAGGCGAACCAGAGATCAGGAAGCGCCTGGAAGCGCGGACGCCCCACAAATATCTCCGCCAGGCCATTGATGACGCATTCAAAGCGGCCGGTCGCCGCTTGCAGGATTATGCGCGCCGCCAGCGCGGCGATGTGAAGCAGCGGGAACCCCGCCCAAGGGCCAAGGTCAGTCAGATTTTCCGGGACAAGGACTACGGCTTTCTGGCGACGCCCGACGGGCGCGACATTTATTTTCATAAGGACAGCGTGCTTAACCGGGCGTTTGGACGCCTCAGGATTGGAACCGCGGTGAGCTTTGCGGAAGAAGAAGGCGAGAAGGGACCACAGGCCAGCACTGTGCGGATCGTGAGCAAACAGGGTGCCGGGACGCGCCGAAGAAGACCGGCAGCTTGAAAGAGGTGAAGTATGTTTCTCGACAGAACAGACGCAGGCCGGCAGCTCGCGCAACGGCTGGCCGCCTATGCAAACCGCGACGATGTGCTTGTGCTGGGGATTCCGCGCGGCGGCGTGCCAGTGGCCTTTGAAGTGGCGCAGGCGCTGCGCGCGCCTCTGGACATCTTACTGGTCAGGAAGCTGGGCGCTCCCGGGCAAAAGGAACTGGCCATGGGGGCCATTGCCAGCGGAGGTGTCCGGGTCCTGAATGAAGACGTGATCCGTGATCTGGGCATCAGCGAGGCGGAGCTTGCGGCCGCGGTCACGGAGCAAGAGGCTGAGTTGAAGCGGCGTGAAGAGTTGTTTCGCGGCGTGCGGCCGGCGATTGACGTCCGGGGCAAGACTGCCATTCTGGTGGATGATGGGATTGCCACCGGATCCAGCATGCTCGCGGCTGTTGATGCGCTACGGTCGCTCCAGCCGGCCAGGATCGTGGTTGCCACGCCTGTTGCTCCGCCCCAGGCGGAAGCCCAGCTCGAGCGCGTCGCGGACGAATTTGTCTGTGTTGGCGCTCCGGAATGGTTCTTTGGGATCAGCGAGTTTTACCAGCGATTTCCTCAGACCGAGGATTCAGAGGTGCAGGCCCTGCTTGGCCGGGCTCGGGAAGCGCCTGCGCCGTCACAAAAAGCCGAAGGCAGTCAGGCTGCCTGATTCCTCCCCGGAAGGACCTCGGGAATGACCAGCCCTTCAATCTCTTCTCCCCGACGATGGGAGCACTTTGAGCACATGGCGGACATGGGCGTGCGTGGCGTTGGGCCTTCACGTGAATCTGCCTTTGAAGAAGCCGCTCTGGCGATGTGCGCAGCCATTACCGATCCCGAGCTGGTGCGCCCAGACAAGATGTTTGAGGTGGACTGCTCTGCCCGGGAAAACGAGCTCCTGCTTGTGGACTGGTTGAACGCCCTGATTGCCGAAATGTCCGCACACCGTCTGATCTTCAGCAAGTTTGAAGTCAGCATTGCGGGCGGACATCTCCATGGGCGGGCCTGGGGCGAGATCGCCGATCCGGCCCGGCACCATCCAGCGGTAGAAGTCAAAGGGGCGACTCTGACGGAGCTGAAAGTCACAAAGGGCGCTGATGGCCTGTGGATAGCGCAATGTGTGGTGGATGTTTGACGCTCCCTGCCGCGACGGTTGAGACAAGCAGCACAGACCAACGGCCAGCATCATGGACCTGAATCGTCTTACGCGTAAATCGGCCACCGAGTGGTGGATCCAGCCTGCCGGAAAAATGCGCGTTCCCGGCATCATCTTTGCCAGCGAAAGGCTGGTGGAAGAAATGGACGAGAAGGTATTTGAGCAGGTCTCGAACGTAGCGACTTTGCCCGGCATCGTCAAAGCTTGATTTGCCATGCCCGATGCACACTGGGGCTATGGCTTCCCGATTGGCGGGGTCGCGGCTTTTGACCCCGAAGCGGGAGGCGTCATTTCGGCCGGTGGCGTGGGCTTTGATATTTCCTGCGGCGTGCGCACGCTGACCACCGGCCTCAGGCTTCCTGACGTGTCGCTGCGGAAGGAACGGCTTGCTCATGCGCTCTCCCGGGCCATTCCGGCGGGCGTAGGCAGCACCGGGCGGCTTCGCCTGGATGACGATGACATGACGGCGATGCTGCGAGGCGGCGCTCAATGGGCCGTGCACAAAGGCTACGGACACCTCCAGGACCTCGAATACATGGAAGAGCACGGGCGAATGCCGGACGCTCAGCCGGAGCACGTATCAGAGCAGGCGCGGAAAAGGATGCGGGATGAAGTGGGGACGCTCGGCTCCGGCAATCACTACCTCGAAGTGCAGCACGTGGCTGAAGTCTTCGATGAGAGAATTGCCGGTGTTTTTGGCGTCCGCAAGGACGACGTGGTGGTGAGCATTCACTGCGGCTCCCGCGGGTTGGGCCACCAGATCGGCACCGAGTTCCTGCGGGCGATGGCTGAGGCCGCGCCGGCGCACGGAATAGACCTTCCCGACCGGGAACTCGCCTGCGCCCCGATCCGCTCGCCGCTTGGCATGCGTTATCTGGGCGCGATGCGAGCGGCCATCAACTGCGCTCTGGCGAACCGCCAGGTCATCACTCATCTCGTCCGCCAGGCATTTGAGGAGCTTTTTCCGGACGCGGAGCTGAACCTGCTCTATGACGTATCTCATAACACGTGCAAGCTGGAAACCCACCGCGTGGATGGGCGCGAGGCCGAGTTGTTCGTCCATCGCAAGGGAGCGACCCGCTCCTTCGGTCCACAGGTGACGGCGCTGCCCAGGGCGTATAGCGCCGCAGGCCAGCCCGTGTTGATCGGCGGCACGATGGGTACCGCGTCCTACATACTGGCAGGCATGGCGGAGAGCGAGCAAAGGGCCTTCAGCTCTGCTTGCCATGGCGCCGGCCGTTCCATGAGCCGCCATGCGGCAACAAAACACTGGAGCGGGAGACAATTGGTGGCGGAACTTTTTGAAAAAGGCATTATTGTGAAAAGCCCCTCCATGCGCGGAGTTGCGGAGGAAGCGCCGGGAGCTTACAAGGACGTTACAGCAGTCGTGGATGCGAGCGACGAAGCAGGACTGGCGCGGAAAGTAGCCAGGCTGCTGCCACTGATGGTGATAAAGGGATAATAAGCTGGTTCTTCGCGAGGTCTTCAAGACGCGAGGTTGCCGTACGCCGGCATGGCTCCTGCAGGCTTCATATTTATCTCCAGACTTTGTGTTTCCGCGTCCCATCGGGTTGCCGTGTGCAACGCCGCACAGAGTTCCTGCATTTTTGCCGCGATTGTCCCTTCTTCATCTGTTGCCGCCCGGCGCGCCTGACACCATTCGATGGTCGTCGGGTACAGCCGGACCGATTGCAGGCCTTCTGGAGCGATCTCGACCTGAAAAACAAATGACTGATCATTGCGCTCCACCGGGTCCACCGCGTAATCGTCAACGAAGTTTCCCGTGCTGTAAAGGACCGGGCGGTCCTTATAGACCTCAATTCCCCGAAATACGTGGCAGGAGTGTCCAAAAACAATGTCCGCGCCGGCGTCAATGAGCGCATGGGCAAACTGAACGTGCTCGGGCGGCGGCGTGTAGCCCCAGTTTCCGCCCCAGTGCGCCGAGACAATCAGAGTATCCAGTTGCCTCCGGCCCCGGACGATCTCCAGCAGATGGTGCGCGCGGCGGTCTGATAAATCAACCGGAACATACAGCGTGCCCGGCCGCCGCAATGTTGCTTCCCAGGCCGGTTCGTTGTCCGTGAAAGCGAGAAGCCCGAACCGCCTGCCTTGAGCATTGAATCTGGCGATTTGCGAAGCCTGGCCAAGGTTTGCTCCCGCTCCGCTGTAAGCGACCTTCTCACGCTCAAGCACCTGGAGCATTTCCAGAAGCGCCTCATAGCCATAGTCCAGTACGTGATTATTGGCAATTGAAACAGCATTGAACCGCGCAGCGGTCAATGACGCCACGTTCCTGGCTGCTGACCGGAAATGAAACTCCTTGAAATATTCCGACCACGGTTCACCCCGGTCTGAAATGACACATTCGAGATTGCAGATTCGCGCGTCCGCAGCCTGAAACAGAGGCAGAGTATCACCCCAGGGATATTCGGGCGGCTGCTGCTGCAACATCTGGTCCACACCGCGTCCCAGCATGCAGTCGCCGACGACCGCCAG
>DATIWA010000621.1:0-7527 GCA_035465515.1 Candidatus Limnocylindrales bacterium
CGATCTGCCACCACGGCGGCGTCTGCATGGCGATCCGCATAAACATGATCAGGGGCGAAGTAAACGGGATCAGGGAACACCAGATGGCCACCGGCGAACCGGGGAACTGGGCCACGCTGAACATGACCGTGATGGCCGCCACCAGCGGCAGGATGGCGATAAATTGAAGCTGCTGGGCCTCCTGCTCCGAGTTGACCATGGACCCAATGGCTGCATACATGGTGCTATAGAGCGCATACCCGAGCAGGTAGAAAGCCGCAAACCAGAGCAGCAGGGAAGGAGAGATCACGGCCTTAAGCTGGCCGCGCATGGCCACCGCGTTGGGAATGATGTAAGCCATGGAAACCGCCGCCCAAATGGCGATCTGAGTCAACCCGACTGCACCGACCCCGAGGATCTTGCCCGCCATCATCTCCTTGGCCTGCGCCACGGACAGCATCACTTCCATGATGCGTGAAGTCTTCTCTTCAAGCACCGCCCGCATGACGTTGATGCCATAGAGCAGCAAGGACATGTAGAGGATCATCACCAGAACGAAGCTGACAATGAAAACCACCTGAGGGTTGGCAGCTCCCTTGCCGGAGGCATCCTGGACATCTAGTTTTACGGGCCTGAACACGTCTTCAATCTCCTGCGGGGTCAGCCCTTTCGACTGGAGCGCCTGCCGGGAGACTGACTGATTGAGGATGCTCTGCACCTCGGCGTTTTCGATAAAGCTGGAGACGTCACGCGTGATCATGGGGATTTCGCGCGACTTGAGCGCCTCGTCGCTGGCCCAGAGGATGCCGTCGAGCTGCTTGTCCTGTACTTCCCGGGTCAGTTCAGAGCGATGCTCCGGCGACGTATTTGTGTCAACGTCAACCGTCAAATCAACCGGCGTGGCGCTCTTCACCGAACGCCTGGGCCCCTCTTCACGGTCCGGCGATTGCTTGCTGGCATGGAGCAGTTGGGCCCGGATGTTGGCCGCCGTCTTCTCGTTCGACGCCACCACCACCAGGTGCCGTGAGTGACGAGAAATACGCGCAGCCAGCAATCCTGGTCCTATGGTGAGCCCGCCCATCAGCAATGGGATGAGGAAGGTCATGAACAGAAAAGAGCGGGTGCGGACACGCTCCAGGTATTCGCGGCGGGCGATCAACCAGACATTACGCATCATTTTTCCCCACTACCTCGATGAAGATCTCTTCCAGGGACGGCTCAACCAGCTCAAACTTGCTGATGCGCGACTGTTCTGCGGCGGTGCGCAAGAGCTGTTGCGGGTCGGCCCCTGCCGCCAGCCGGACCTCCACATAATTGCCGTAATTGTTGTAGGAGCCCACAAGTTGTGTCTGGTGCAGAAAATCGCCGCTGCCTTCATACTCAATCTGCACATTCCTTTTTCCGTACTGTGCTTTCACCTGCTTGAGAGGGCCCTGGAGCACGGGCGTCCCTCGGTTGATGAGGCAGATGGAGTCGCAGAGCTTTTCCACCTGGTCCATGCGGTGCGTGGAGAAGAGAATGGTTTTGCCCTGTTTCTTGATCTCCAGCAGAACGTCCTTCAGCAGCGTGGCGTTGACCGGGTCAAGACCAAAGAAAGGCTCGTCCATGATGACGAAATCGGGATCGTGCATCAGGGCGGCAATGAACTGGATCTTCTGCTGCATGCCCTTGGAAAGCTCTTCTACCTTGCTGTGCAGTTTTTCCGCAATTTCCAGGCGCTCACACCAGCGGATCGCCTGCCGCCGGGCATTGTCCTGCGCCATCCCGTGCAGCTCCCCCAGGAAGACCAGCTGGTCAAGGATCTTCATCCTTTTGTAGAGGCCGCGCTCCTCGGGTAGATAGCCCACTCGTTGCAGGCTCGTTCGTTCGAACGGTTTGCCGAACATTCTGATTTCGCCGGTGTCCGGAGCCGTAATGCCGATCATCATGCGGATGGTGCTGGTTTTTCCCGCGCCGTTGGGGCCAAGCAGCCCGAAGACCGTGCCCTCTTCTATATTCAGCGTGAGGTTATTGACGGCCACGAAGCTGTCATAGCTCTTGCGGACCTCGACGAGTTCAATGGTTTGCATGAGGGGGACCCTCTCCACAGAGCAATACGCAGAAAGCGCCTTCAGGTTACATGATTTCGAGATACTGGTCGATAAAGGCGCGCACTTTCATACGCCGCTCGTCGCCAGGATCAAAGCGGAGGCCGTAGAGTTTTTCCACCGGCTTGGCCCAGCAAACGTAAGCGCGGACACTGAGCCGCGAGGCGCCGGGCAGGGTCAGGGTTACCTGCACTGAATCGGACGATCCCAGGGCGATGGGGCTGCGGACCGACATTCCGCCCGAACTTATCTCCACGGTCGTGGCCTTGGTGCTGCCCGCGCCGGCTTCAATGAGCGCCTCAGTGGCCACCGGGAGACGGACATAACGGCGCAGTTCATTGATCACCAGCAGATGCGTGGCCCGCACCACCTTCAATACGCTCTGTCGCTCCAGCGGCTCATCGAAAATGGCGTTGATGCCATAGCTTGAAAACCGCAGCGCTTCCTGCGTGTTGCGGGCAATGCCATAAATGACAATGCGTTTGTTGGAACTTGAATTTCGGGCCGCTTTCAGGATCTTTTCCGCCTCCGGATCATAGAGCCGGAGAACGCAGGCCTCAAATTTCTGCCGGTTGAGATGTGTCACCGGGTCTCCCGGCAGAGCCACAATGTGGATCCCAAACTGCTTGAAACAGTCGTGCAGAAAGGCGTTGCAGGCGTTGTCAATGTGGACGCTGGCGGTCCTGGCAAAGATTTTTCCGGGGATGGTGGTCGTGGCCGTGGGGCTGCTCATTAATGTCACTTGGCCGGTGATAACTCCCGTTTCATGCTGGCGGACATCACCCGATTGCGCCCTGCCTGCTTGGCCAGGTACAGCGCGCTGTCCGCGGCTGCAACCACCTCATCCCGGGTGATTCCATGCGCGGGATAATCGGCAACTCCGCAACTGATGGTGACAGGGCGGGGCACGCCGGGGAAATGGTGGCTCTCGATCTGGCGGCGCAGCTTTTCGGCCACCCGGATCGCGTTCTCGCCGGTAGTTTCCGGAACCACGATCGCGAATTCCTCGCCGCCGTAGCGGCAGACCATATCCACCTTCCGGAGCTGCTGTTTCAAGAGGGTTGACACCGAGCGAAGGACCTCATCGCCCAGCAAATGGCCGAATTCGTCGTTCAGGCGTTTGAAATTGTCTATGTCCACCATGATCACTGACATGCGGCCCTGGAAACGTCCGGCGCGCTCCAGCTCTTCCACAATGCGCATCTCGAAAAAACGGCGATTATGGATGCCTGTCAGACCGTCCACATAGGCAAGCTGCTTCATGCGGTCAAAGAAACTGGCGTTCTGGATCGCGGCGGCGCAAATGTCGGCCACCGACTCCAGAGGCTGCAGGTCGTCAACTTCAAAGGCGTCCTTGCGGGCGCTGTCCAGCGCCAGCACACCCAGTTTTTCCCCGAAGAAAATCAGCGGAACGCAAAGTTCAGACTGGGTCTCTGCAAATCCTGCGATGTAACCGTCCACGGCATGGACGTCATTCTCCATCACGCTTCTGCCAGAAGACATGGCGCGTGCGGCAAGCCCCGCGCCGGGAGCCAGTTGCGACCCCATGGCCAGGTTGGGCGTGAGCCGTCCTTCGTAAGCGCGCACCCGCAGCGAGTCGCCTTCCGCCATGAGCACGGCCACATGATCAATGTGGAACCACTCCAGCAGCAGACGGCAAACAACCGCCAGCAGCTCGTCAAGGTCCAGGACTGCGGTCGTCTGGCGGGCCACGGCGTTGATGGCTTCAAGCTGCTCGGAACGGCGACGCTCCAACGAATACAGCCGGGCGTTCTCCAGCGCCAGGGATGCCTGGGTGGAAAATAGCGTGAGCAGGTCAATGGTTTCGGAGTCGAAAAAATCCGTCTGCTCGCTTTGAAAGTCAAGGACGCCCACCACCTCGTCGCGAACCATCAGGGGTATGGCGACCTCGGAAAGCGTGCCGGTAATGGTGTTCAGATAGCGCGGGTCCTTGCGCACGTCGGGTGCGTAAATCGGCCGTTTTATCTGCGCGGCGCAGCCCGTAAGTCCTTTACCCACAGGGATTCGCAGCCCTTCTGCGCCAATTCTGCCCAGATGTGCCCGTATATACAATTCCGACTTGTGCTTGTCCAGCAGAAGAATGGCCCCGTTCTGAAGCTGAAAATAGTCCCGGATGATCGTGAGGATCCGTTTTAAGACCTCATCCAGGTCAAACGTGGAGAGGACCGCCTGGCTGGCGTCATACAAAATGGCGATCTTTTGCATGGACTCAAGCAATGAATCAGCTCTCCCTATACTATGTCAAAACCAGGACGGGCTCTCGGCAGCAAAAGATTACCTGTGCCGCCAAAAGGGGCGAGAGCTCTGCGAGGTTGAAGTATCAAGATTCTACAGCGGAATATATCCCTGCGAAAGTAGCTTTAGTCATCACGGAAGTGCCTAGTGCTTTGACCTCAAAATTACCAGTAAGAGATTGAAAACAACCAGACATACCCAAAAATCCACCGCCAGGCCGAGATCCACCCGAAAAGGCTGGTGGCGCCCCTTTTCCGGCAAAAATCCCTCCACCAGCAGGTAAATCGCATTTCCCAGGGCCACCGCCAGAAGGGCAATCCAGAATTTCCGCCAGGGCCGGAGCGGTTTCATCTCTTCAGGAGATCAACCGGCTCGCCGAAGCCGGTTACACGGAAATAGCCGGCCAGGGAAGGATGCTTTTTGGACACTTCTTCGTGTATGGCGCAGGCCACCTTGCGATACGAGAAATGACCGGCCTGACCGCTGCGCAACTCGGAAATGTACAGCGCCTCGGCAAAATCCATCTTGAAGAGCGTTCTCTTGCGGAACGCCATAGGCAGGATGTACACGGCGGCTTCCTCCTCTCCCGCCGGGCGGCTGAGCTGATCGAATGCCTGGCATACACGCTGCATCGCGGTCTTATAACGGGTTTCCAGACCCGCGGCCACAATGTCCTCCGGCGTGTCATAGCCGTGATGGCGGGTGAATCCCTGCTCAATCTGCGTGCAGCGACGGTGGCGGTGCATGTCACGGAAGCCGCCAATGTCCATCAGAATGTCAAAGCAGAAGCCCCGGCCGGCATGGAAAGAGCGCAAAAGCTCGTCATGGGGACCCCGGTGCTTCATGCCCAGCTTGATGATCTCCTCCCGCTGGGCCGCCGTCATACCCTGGATTCGTTCCCGAACCTGCCGGTAGGGGTAGTGACACGCGGAGTAAACCAGGGTCGCGGCCAGTTCCACCTCCAGAGGACCTTCTTCAATCAGGTCCACCAGCGGGGCGCGCTGGAGAGGAACCTCCCCCATCAGCGCGGCTGCGGCTGCGGCAAGCTCCTGGCGTGTCTTAATCTCATAGTCGCTGGCATTGGCATACTTCACCAGCGTGGGCGCAACTTTCACTTCGCGGAGCAGCAGTTGCTCCGCGCGCGTACCCAACTCAGGGTTGGCCGCCTTGATCTCTTCCACCAGACGGCGGAACGACTCGGTCTGTACATTGAAGGCAGGCTCTCTTGCCGCCTGCTTCAGCATCTCCCCCAGATGGTGGACTTCCTTGTACTGGCTGGAAAGCAGACGGGCGATCTGTGTTTCCAGGGTACGCGCATTGACGATCTGCCCCAGAGACGTATTCGTCGCCAGCGGCAGCAGGTAGCGCGAATTGTCAAAGGCCCGTGCTCGCAGCGTGCGCGTGTATGCCTCTTCCGGCATGTCCGCCGGTTTCGTCACCTGGCCGGTGTAGTAGCGCAGCATCTCCTGGGTGAAAGCGTCGTATTCGGCAAAGAGGAAGTCCGCCACGGAGGTGTACTGCTCGCGCGCGGCGGCATCAGCGCCGAAATCGGGCACGTAATAACCGCTTTTCTTGAAATTCTGGTAACGCGTGGAGCGCTCCTGCCCGTCCCACCGCGTCTCGTCCACCAGCACAATAGCCGCCAGGATGGATAACTTCTCCACCGCAAGGGCGATATGCGCCAGGTCGGCGATGGAGCGGTGCCCGTACTGAAAGTAAAAGGTGTTCAGGAACTGCTCCGCCTTCTGCTCGCTGATTTCCCGCAGCGACTCCTTCATGGAAAGCGCCGATCGGGAATACTTGGCCATGGCATAAGCCTGGACCTCAGGGTCCACGCCGTGGACGGCGAATACGTTGACCTGCGGACCGGAACCGGCCCCGTTCTTTTCCGGTGCTGACGGCTTGGTGGTTGATTTTTCAGACATGAGGGTTAGCCTTCCGATTTTATTCCACCACAGCGGGAAATGACCGTCTAAATCCTGTCTAAATCCTGCCTCTGTCGCGAACCTTCCGTGAGTTCAGCCGGGAAAAAGAAAGAAGGCCCGGAGGCGTGTGGGCCTTTGCGCCTGATCCGCCCACGGCGGCATCCAAACCTCATTCGGTATATTTGAGACGGCTTGACTGAATTGATTTCACCATTCCGCTCCGGACCTGGATCTGTAAATCGTGTGCCCGCCCGGCCGCACCTTTCAGGCGCCTTGCTGTGGCTGATGACTGTGGCTTCAGCAGTCGCGGTCGCGAATCTTTATTACAACCAGCCCATGCTCGCGGCCATGGCCCGTACTTTCCATGTGGATGCGCATGCCATCGGTCTGGTGGCTACCTTTACCCAGGCGGGTTATGCGCTGGGCATGCCGCTATTCGTTCCTCTGGGGGACATCATGGAGCGGCGCCGTCTGGTGGTTTCACTTTTCCTGGCGGTGGCCTGCGCGCTGGCCGGAGCGGCGGTGGCTCCGAACCTGGCCACGCTGGTCGCGGCCAGTTTCTTTATTGGCCTCACAACGCTCATCGCGCAGATCATGATTCCCCTGGCCAGCGAACTCTCCGCTCCGGAGGAGCAGGGTAAGACGATTGGTTCGCTGATGAGCGGAATTTTGCTCGGAATCCTGCTGGCGCGGACGCTCAGCGGTTCCGTGGCCGCCCATTTCGGCTGGCGGGCCATGTTCTGGATCGCATCAGGCCTGGCGCTGCTCTTCGCCGCGCTGTTGTACGTGCGGCTACCGCATGTCCCCGCCCACTCCGGCCTTTCTTACAGGCAACTCATTCGTTCCATCTGGAGGCTGGCTGCAGAAACTCCCCGGCTGCGCCGGATTTCAATGGTCGGCGCCCTGCTCTTTGCCGGCTTTAGCGGATTCTGGACCACATTGGTCTTTCTGCTCGAAACACCGCCTTATCACTATGGCAGCCAGGCTGCCGGATTGTTCGGCCTGATTGGCGCAACCGGTGCGCTGGTGGCTCCGATCGCCGGACGCTTGTCCGATACGCGGGGGCCGCGCTACGTGGTGGGAATCGCCATCGGAATTGTTCTTGCCTCGTATCTTGTCTTCTGGGTTCTGGGCCTGCACCTCCCTGGTCTGATTCTGGGCGTCATACTGCTCGATGCCGGCGTGCAGGCGGCCCAGGTTGCCAACCAGTCGCGTGTGCTCGCCCTGCGCCCGGATGCGCGCAACCGCGTCAATACCGTCTACATGATCTGTTACTTCAT
>DATIWA010000622.1:0-5516 GCA_035465515.1 Candidatus Limnocylindrales bacterium
GTTCCGGTCGCCTGCGCATATTCTCGCAGGCGCCGGTGAAATTGCTCGTTCGTGTCTCCAAAGAGCTCTTCTCAAGCATGGAAATCCGTGCGACGAGCGTTATTTGCCTGCCTAATAATTCTCCATTCGCCTTCTCGCCTCCCATCGCAAGCACAGGCACATTTGATCAGAAAAACGCAGGTTTGCTTCTTCTCCTTTTGTAAACGGGGGCCCACTTGAGAGCTGAAGGCCCATGGCAGCGCCGGATGGTATAGAGCACTTATTTTCGTTATCAGCACCGTTCCACAGGAATTCTGAAGTCTACACCCAAGGCCGATGAAGCATGGCCACCACTTCTCCCAGGACTTCATCCAACAAAATATTCGAGGTTAAGCATGACAGCAGCGGACGTCTTGGTGGAAACGCTCATTAACTGGGGAGTGAAAATCATTTTTGGATTTCCCGGAGACGGCATTGACGGAGTTTTTGAGTCGCTCCGGACACACGCCGATCAAATCCGGTTTGTGCAGGTGCGGCACGAAGAGGCCGCCGCGTTCATGGCGACGGGCTATGCGAAATTTACCGGGCAGCTGGGCTGCTGCATAGCCACATCTGGGCCCGGAGGCATTCACCTGCTCAACGGGTTGTATGACGCAAAGATGGACGGGCAGCCGGTGCTTGCCATCACCGGGATGGCATTTCACGATCTTATCGGCACACACGGCCAGCAAGACGTGGAGATGGACAAGCTTTACATGGATGTTGCCGTCTACAACCAGCGGGTCATGGGGCCGACGCACGTCCAGAACATCGTTGAGATCGCCTGCCGGACAGCCGAGACTTCCCGCGGCGTGGCCCATATCGCATTTCCCAAGGACATCCAGGACATGGAGGTGCACTGGAAACTCCAGAGCTCCCACCGGAACGTGAAGGGACACGTTTCCACGGTGCATGCCGAGGCCATGCGCGTGCCTCCTGAAGGCAGCCTGCATAGCGCTGCGGAGCTGCTGAATCAGGCCAGGAGAGTCTGCATCTTAGCCGGCCGCGGAGCCTTGCACGCGACGGAGGAATTGGAGCAGACCGCGGAACTGCTGGGAGCGCCGATTGTCAAAGCCCTGCTTGGAAAGGGCGCGGTACCGGATGACAGCCCTTACACTACCGGCAGCATCGGCCTGCTTGGAACCAAACCGTCAGAAGAGGCCCTGATGGACTGCGATCTGCTGTTCATGATCGGCACAGCCTTCCCCTACATGGAGTTCCTGCCCAAGCCGGGACAGGCCAAGTGCGTCCAGATCGAGCTGAATCCGGCGCGCATCTCACTGCGCCACCCGGCGGACGTGGGTCTGGTGGGCGACAGCAGGGAGACGCTGCGCCAGCTCATTCCGCGGCTTTCGCGCAAGAAGGACCGCAGCTTCCTCACCAGGGCGCAGGAGGGAATGCAGGAGTGGTGGAAGTACATGGAGCGCCTGGGCACCTCTGACCAGATGCCGATGAAACCTCAGGTGGTCGCCTGGAACCTGGGTAAGCGCCTGCGCAGCGATGCCATTGTAACCTGCGACAGCGGGACCGTGGCTACATGGTGGGCGCGGCACATTCCGGTGAAGCGGGGCCAGATGCACTCGCTTTCCGGCAACCTGGCGACGATGGCGCCCGGCCTGCCGTACGCCATTGCGGCCCAGATCGCATACCCGGACCGGCAGGTGGTTGCCTTCGTGGGCGACGGCGGGTTCACGATGCTCGGCTTTGAGATGCTGACCGCCGTGAAGTACAAGCTGCCCATCAAAGTGGTGGTGATCAAAAATGACTATCTCGGACAGATCAAGTGGGAGCAGATGGTCATGCTCGGGAACCCGGAGTTCGGTGTGAAGCTTCAGCCGCTCGATTTCAAGATGTTCGCGGCCGCCTGCGGAGCAACCAGTCTTCGGGTGGAGAAGCCGGGTGAGATCGGCGATGCGCTTGACCAGTTTCTTGCATCGCCCGGTCCTGCGCTGCTGGAGGCTGTGGTTGATCCTTTGACGGCGCCGCTGCCGCCCAAAATCAAGCCGGCACAGGCCCTTCATTTCGCCGAATCGCTTGCCCGGGGAGAGCCCAAGGCCCGCAAAATCATGCAGGAAGCCTTTCTGGATCGGGCGCGGGAAATCGTATAGCCAAGCAGCACGACGGAAACAACGCCCGGCTGCCTTCATCTCGTGGGGAGGGAACCAATGAGTACGCTTCGTGTCCTTACGCCGGCAGTAGAGAAAAAGCGCGGCCCGGTCGCGGTTTCGAAGGTTGACGTCCCGGCACTGGAAAGAGAATTACAGGGCCAGGTTGCAGGAGAGGTCAGGTTCGATCGCGGCAGTTTGGGCATGTACGCGGTGGACGCCTCGAACTACCGCCAGGTGCCGATCGGAGTCGTGGTTCCCAAAAACCTTGATGATGTAGTTGCCACCGTGCGGGTCGCCCGGCAGTTTGGCGCTCCCATCCTCTCCCGTGGCGGCGGCACCAGCCTGGCCGGCCAGTGCTGCAATACCGCCCTGGTAATTGACTGGAGCAAGTACGTCAACGAGGTGCTGGAGATCAATTCGACCCGCCGGATTGCGCGCGTGCGGCCGGGATGCATCCTGGACAAGTTGCGCAACGCGGCTTCCGGGCACGGCCTGACGTTCGGTCCTGATCCGGCCACCCACGATCATTGCACGCTGGGAGGGATGCTGGGCAACAACTCCTGCGGGGTCCATGCCCAGATGGCGGGAGCAGTCTCGAACAATGTGGAATCCATGGACGTCCTGCTCTACGACGGCACGCGGATGACCGTGGGCTGGATGAGCGAGAAGGAACTGGAGGAAGGCATCCGCAGGGGCGGCCGGGTGGGAAACATACTGGCCGGCATCAAAAACCTGCGCTTGCGATATGCCGGGGAGATCCGTAGGCGTTTTCCTCCCATTCCACGGCGCATCTCCGGTTACAACCTTGATCAGTTGCTGCCGGATGCAGACGGCAAGTTCAACCTGGCGCGTGCCCTGGTCGGCTCCGAAGGGACGCTGGTCACCATCTTGGAAGCCGAACTGGACCTGATTCACAACCCTCCCTTCCAGACGCTGCTGGTGCTCGGATACCGGGACGTTTATGAGGCCGGTGACCATGTGCCGGTGATCCTCGAATCCAAGCCGATGGGATTTGAAGGAATCGACCACAAGCTGATCATGAACATGAAGCAAAAGGGCATGCACACGAAATATCTCAATCGCCTGCCCGAAGGCAGAGGCTGGCTGCTGGTGCAATTTCCCGGTGAAACCCAGGAAGAGTCGGACGCCAAAGCCCGGCAACTGATGGCCCGCCTGAAGCGCGAGCGGCATGCGCCCAGCATGAAACTTTACGACAACCCAGAAGACGAAAAAGCGGTTTGGGAAGTACGGGAGTCCGGCCTGGGAGCAACGGCATTTGTGCCCGGGGAACCGCCGGCATGGCCGGGATGGGAGGACTCCGCCGTGCCGCCCGACCGGGTGGGAGATTATCTGCGCGACCTTTGCAGACTGATGGAGAGGCACGGCTATGAAGCGGCGCTCTACGGGCATTTTGGCATGGGGTGCATTCACTGCCGCATCTCATTCGATCTCACCAGCAACAAGGGGATCAAGAACTACCGGGCGTTCGCCGTGCAGGCGGCGGAGCTGGTAACCAGGTACGGCGGCTCTCTTTCCGGCGAGCATGGAGACGGCCAGGCCCGCGGGGAACTGCTGCCCATCATGTTCGGCAATCAGATTGTGCAGGCGTTTCGGGAGTTTAAAAGCCTCTGGGACCCCGACTGGAAAATGAACCCGGGAAAAATCGTTGACGCCAACCCGCTTGACTCGAACCTTCGGCTGGGGGCCGAGTACTCTCCGTGGGAACCGGCAACGCACTTCAAGTTTCCGGAAGACGACGGCAGTTTTGCGCACGCGACCCTCAGATGCGTGGGCGTAGGCAAATGCCGCCGCCACAGTTCAGACGTGGCCGAGAACCAAACCATGTGTCCCAGTTTCATGGCCACGCATGAAGAGCGGCACACCACCCGCGGGCGGGCCCACCTGCTATGGGAGATGTTGCAGGGCGACGTCATCAAAAAGGGCTGGCGCGACGACAACGTGAAGGAGGCGCTTGACCTGTGCCTTTCCTGCAAGGGCTGCAAGGCTGATTGCCCGGTCAATGTGGATATGGCCACCTACAAGGCGGAATTCCTGTCGCACTACTGGCAGGGGCGGATCAGGCCGCGCTACGCCTACGCTTTCGGCTGGATTGATAAGTGGGCGCGGATGGCCTCGGCATGGCCCGGACTGGTGAACATCGCGGCTTCGACCCCGGGAATCCGGGAGGCGATGAAAGCCGCGGCGGGAATTTCCCAACAGCGATCAATCCCGGAGTTCGCCCCGGAAACGTTCAAGAGCTGGTTCCGCAAACGCGAGGGGCAGGTCCGGAGCAGCAAGCGCGTTGTGCTTTTCCCCGACACTTTCAACAACTTCTTCCTGCCGCGCACGGCCCGCGCAGCCGTAAGCGTGCTTGAGAATGCCGGATATCAGGTCCTGGTGCCCACGCAGCACATCTGCTGCGGCCGCCCGCTGTACGACTATGGCTTTCTGGACATGGCGAAGGAATACCTGGAAAACGTGATGAGCGTCCTGATGCCGTACATTGACTCAGGCGCACCGGTGGTGGTCCTGGAGCCGAGCTGCTGGTCCGTCCTGCGGGACGAGATCAACGGACTGTTTCCGGGGCGGCGTGAGACGCGCAAGATCATGGAGAACACGTTTCTGCTGAGCGAATTTCTGGTGCAGCGGGCGGAGTACCGGCCGCCGGTCCTGCACCTGGGCGGAGTGATGCATGCGCATTGCCACCACAAATCGATCGTGAAAGGGGCCGAGCACGAGCAAACACTGCTGGAGAAAATGCAGATGGGCGTGCGCGCGCTGACGGACGGCTGCTGCGGAATGGCCGGGGCCTTTGGATATGAAGAAGGCCATTACGACGTGTCACAGAAGATAGGAGAGCATGCGCTTGCGCCCGCGGTCCGGCGCTCAGGGAGAGCGGAAGTGATCATCGCCGACGGCTTCAGCTGCCGGGAGCAAATTGCGGCAATGACGGACCGCCAGGCGCTGCACATGGCTGAGGTCATGGAGCTTGGGTTGCGTCACGGGCCTGGAGGGCCGGGCGGCCTGTATCCCGAAACCGAGTTTGTCCGCGAGCATGAGGCGGCCCTGCGCAAAGCGAAGCTGGAAACGGCAGCGACGCTGGGCGGGCTGGCGGCAGCGTCGGTGGCCGCGGTTGCGGCGCTTTCCAGATTGCGCAACGGTACATCGAACGGAAAGGCCGAACCTGGGGATTAAGCCGTCACCGGAAGGCGGCGGGCGTAACGGCGATTTTTCAACGCTTTCGGCGGCGAGCGCGCCAGATTCTTTCGGACTGCTACCTTGGTAAGTAGTGGCCGACGGAGTTTGAGTGCGCGGAAGAGATAAGATGTGTTTCAGCCTATGAAACACCTTTTCGCGGCCTTGCTCGTCTCGGTCCTGGTTGGCACGGCG
>DATIWA010000623.1:0-4187 GCA_035465515.1 Candidatus Limnocylindrales bacterium
CGCGCCGGCGTTTCCTATCTGCAAGGCGTGGCCCGGCTGCGTCCCGGCGCGTCCATCAAGTCGGCTGCGGCGGAAATGGAGGTCCTGGACCGGCAATACAACCAGGAAAATCCCAAGGCCCCGGACGGCGGCCCCAACGTCTCCATGCTGGCCGGCAATCTACAGGAACTGACAGTCGCCGACCTGCGCACCCGGTTGTTTTTCCTCTCGGGCGCTGTAGGACTGGTATTGCTGATTGCCTGCGCGAACGTCGCCGGCCTGCTGCTCTCCCGCTCGCTGATGCGACGCAAGGAAATCGCAGTGCGCACTGCGCTGGGGGCGAGAAGCAGCGACATTGTCAGGCAGTTGCTCACCGAAAGCGTGTTGTTGGCCCTGGTGGCCGGCGCGCTGGGCCTTGGCTTTGGCTTGGCGGGAACCAGGTTCCTGGCCGCTCTGAGCGCTCTTGGCCTTCCCCAGGGAACCACGGTTGCGATTGACTGGCGCGTACTCTCGTTCACCCTGACGCTGTCCGCCCTTACCGGGATCATGTTTGGAATCTTTCCGGCGCTGCAACTCCTGCGCACCGACATGAACTCAACCCTGCGGGAGGAAGGACAAGGAACATCGGCGGGCCACCGCCGCGTGCAGATCAAAAGCGTGCTGGTGGTGCTGCAAGTAGCCATGTCGGTGATGCTGGTGATCGCCTCCGGCCTGCTGGTGCGCAGTTTCTACCGTCTGCTTCAGGTGGACCCGGGCTTCGATTCGCAAAGCGTGCTTACCATGAACGTGTCCCTGCCCACGGTGAAGTACGCCAAGGCGGACCAGCAAATTGAATTTTTCGATGAGCTGTTGCGCAAGGTGTCGGCCGTACCCGGCGTACAGTCGACTTCGATTTCGGCTGCATTGCCGCTTTCGCCCATCCGCATCACGCCCATTCTTCCCGAAGGCCAGCCGGCAGTCCCGCTGGCCGAACGTCCCTTCATCATTATCGAGGCCATCAGTCCCAGCTTTCTGGAGACCATGCGCATTCCTCTGCGTTCCGGGCGCGCGTTTACTCGCGCGGACAATGCTCAGGCGCCGCGCGTGGTCATCATCAACCAGGCCCTGGCGCGCCGCTTCTGGCCCGGTCAGGACCCTGTGGGAAGGCATATTGCCGTCGGCCGCCAGACACCGTCAGAGATCGTAGGCGTTGCCGCCGACGTCAGGAACCGCGGCATCGCGCAGCCCCCGCAGCCGCAGCTCTATCTGCCTTTTCCTCAGCTCCCCTGGGCCAACATGAATCTTTTCGTGCGCACCGCGCCGGAACCTCACAGCATGGCGCCCGTTGTCCGCGCCCAGGTCGCGGCCGTTGATCCCGACCAGCCGGTCACCGCCATCCAGACTGTGGACGAGCTCATGGACGGTTCGCGCGCGCAGGCGCGGTCCACCGCACTGCTGCTGGGCGCTTTCTCCGCCATTGCCCTCCTGCTGGCGGTCGTCGGCATCTATGGCGTGCTGGCATACTCGGTGGCGCAGCGCCGCAAAGAACTGGGAATCCGGCTGGCCCTGGGAGCGGAAAAGTCTGACATCCTGCGCCTTGTGGTGCGCCAGGGGCTCACACTAACGGCCACGGGAATCGTGCTTGGCCTGCTGGCCGCGCTGGCGCTTAGCCAGGTGATGTCCAGCTTGCTCTATAAGGTCGGGACACACGATCTGACGACGTTTGTTCTAGCTCCGGTGCTCTTCTTGCTAATTGCAGTGGTGGCCAGCTATCTGCCGGCGCGTGGAGCGACCAAGGTGGACCCAACCGAGGCGTTAAGGGGGGCGTAAGAGGGTGCATCCCTGCAAGGCAAGCCACCTCGTCACTCACTGCGCATGACGACTTCAGGCTCAACCTTCGTTGCTCTCGCGGCGGGGACAGAAAGTCAAGCGCCGATTCCCCAGATTCGCGATCGCAACAGTTATTGACAAAGCGTGTTTACAGTGTAAACATTCCTCAGAGGAGGACGGCTTGATCGCTTCCCGCAAACGCGCAGTCGCTCTTCGGCGCCCGGTCCGCCACGCCGGCGCAACTTTGCGCGACCGGATCCGGAACACCGCCCGTGACCTGTTTGCGCGCGAAGGCTATGAGAGCGTCTCCATGCGGCGCATCGGCGCCGCCGTGGGATGTTCGCCCATGGCCATTTACCGCCACTACGCGAACAAGGAAGAGCTATTGCTCTCCATCTGCGAAGAGACCTTCAGCCGCATGATCCGCCTGCTGGACCAGGCCCGGGCCAAGCCGGGCACGCCTCTCAAGAAGCTTCGCCGCTGCGTGCGCACGATTGTGGATTTTCACCTCAGCCATCCCAACCACTACAAAGTAACTTTCATGACCGTGCTGCCGCCGGGTCCGGTGGCGCAGCGCAAGGTCGCCATCGGCCAGATGGCCATGGACCGGCTTCGCGCCGGGGTGCGGGAGTCAGCCGAAGCCAAAGGCCTGCAAATTGACGTCGAGATGGCCGCGCAGATCATTCGCGTTGCGATCCATGGGCTCGCCAGTTCGCTGATCACCACCGGCAAGTGCTATCCGTGGAAGGACCCGGAGCGGCTGAAGGACGAGGTCATCGCCACGGTGACCCGGCAATTTGAATAGCTTTTTATTTTGCGTCTTTGTGTACGGCGTACGCATCTTTTGAATTCGTAGCCAGGAGGAGGTCATGGTGGCGGCATCAGCCCTGGTCCCGCGCAGTCCGTTGGACAACCCGATATGGCATGCCCTGTCAACCATCCACGCCGGGTTCGCCCAGGGCGATGACTTTGCCAGATGGTATCCCGCGGACGTATCGCCGCTGGCGGCCACGCGCGACAACTCAGACGCCTCCCTGATGTCGCTGGCCCGGCTCCTGCCCACGGGGAAAATAGCTGCCTTCTTTCTTGATGCTTCAATGGCTTTCCCGTCGGGCTGGACCGTTCTCCAAGAGAAGCGTCTGGGCCAGATGGTTTGGACCTCCAGTGCAAGCGCGCAGCAGGCTATTGCCGCTGCGGCACAGCAGGAGTACGTGATCGAACCACTGGGCGTTGCCCATGCCCGCGAAATGCTCGCCCTGGCGGAACTGACAAAGCCAGGTCCATTCGGAGTGCGTACCCCCGAACTCGGCACGTATCTCGGGATCCGCTATGCCGGACAACTCGTCGCCATGGCCGGTGAGCGCCTCCGCTTCCCCGGCTTCACCGAGGTCAGCGCGGTCTGCACCCATCCCGATCATCGCGGACGCGGCCATGCCGCCTGCCTTGTCTCCGCAGTGGTGCGCGGGATCTGCGACCGTGGCGAGGTCCCGTTTCTTCACGTCGCCGCCGAAAACGTCAGCGCAATCCGTCTTTATGAGCAACTCGGGTTTCACACGCGCCGAAAAGTTGATCTGGCCGTGGTAAGGAACGATGCCGGGGGCGCGCGATGAAACAGTCGCTCACCGCCACCCGTTTTGTTCCGCCTCTTTTTTTGCGTCGCTGTGTACAGCGTACGCATCTTTTCAGCTCAGACTGTTTACAGCGTCCACAAGGAGCCGGCAAGTGAGCACGCAAGTCATTTCGGAACCGCTGTCCCTGCCCCTCACCCGCCCGGCGGAAAAGCCCGCGGTGAATCCATGGATCATCGCCATAACCGTGACCCTGGCGACCTTCATGGAACTGCTGGACACCAGCATCGCCAACGTTTCCCTGCCCCACATCGCCGGCGGCCTGGCCGTAAGTTACGAAGAAAGCACCTGGGTGCTCACCAGTTATCTGGTGGCCAACGCCGTGGTGCTGCCGCTGAGCGCATGGTTGAGCCGGGTGTTCGGCCGCAAGAACTATTACATGGCGTGCGTCGCGCTGTTCGTGGGCAGCAGTTTTCTGTGCGGCATGGCCCCCAGCCTCGGACTGCTGATCTTCTTCCGCATCCTTCAGGGCGTGGGCGGGGGCGGGCTGGCCCCGGTGGAGCAGGCAATCCTGGTGGATACCTTCCCCGGCGCCAAACGCGCTGCGGCGTTCGCGCTCTACAGCATGGCCATTGTGACAGCGCCTGCCGTGGGCCCTCCGCTGGGCGGATGGATAACCGATCACTTCTCCTGGCGCTGGGTATTCTTCATCAACGTCCCTATCGGGATCCTGAGCCTGCTGCTGACCAGCCGTCTGGTCTCTGATCCGCCGCAATTCGTGGAAGAAGTCAGCGCGGCCCGCAGCGGCGGGAAACTCAAGATTGATTACAT
>DATIWA010000624.1:0-5115 GCA_035465515.1 Candidatus Limnocylindrales bacterium
CGCACGATGCTGACCGCCGGAACAATCGATCCCTGCTCCGGCATGTGGAAAGGTTCGTCGTCGGAAGCGGCTGCCGCCGTGCCGGGGTCCTGCTGCCGGTCGGCTTGCATCTGCGGCGAAGAAGACGGTCCTGCCGGGCTGGAAGCAGTCATTTGCGCCTGCACGGTGGCGGCGATTGTGAAAATGCTGATCATGATTAGAAAAAACTGCGGACCGGATAATTTGACTTTGACTGCGGCTTGCATTGTTCCTCCATCGTCCGGGGCCGGCGCATCACCCGCGGATCAAAAAGATATGGGGACCCATGTCGCAGCCGAAATCTAACCGTGCGGGTAGTGGGCGGCTATGACAAATGTCACAGCACGACGCAAATTGTCGGCGTCAGCGCCGGCTCGGGCCAGGCGGTGTCTCAGGGCCTGCCCGCTGCTGCGCGCCGCTCAGCTTGCTGCTTTTGGTATGAGGACTTCGGCAGGCCCCGGCGGCAGGCTGACCGTGAAGGTGGTTCCTTCGCCCGGTTCAGACCTGAAGGTGACGCTGCCTTTGAGGTAACGCTCGGCAAGCATCTTTACGCTATAGGTCCCGATGCCTCTGCCGTACCTGGCCTTGGTGCTGAAAGACCGCTGGAAGATCTGTAACTTTACCGGCTCAGGCATTGCGCCCTGGTTGTGAACGGAAAACCTGGGCGGCGGCCCGCCATCAAAGTTGATGGTGACGGCCTGGCCGATCAGGGAGGCTTCCAGGGCGTTCTTAATAAGGTTGCCGATCACGCGGCCGAGCAGCGATTCGTCGCTGGTGACGGTGGCCGCCTCGGGGCTGCACGTGTACTCAATCCTTTTCCCCGCGGCCATGGGAAGGTGGCTGTACAGCGCGCAAATCCGTTCCAGAAACGGACGCACTGCCACGGTGCGAAGGGTGGCCCGCAGGTCTCCGCGTTCGGCGGCGCCCAGCTCTCTGCCGCCGCGAATCTCCTCCAGCAACTGGTCGGAGAGTTCGCGGGCCAGCCTCAGCATTCTCTCAACGTCGGCCCCGGAGAGCTCGGGCAGCAACTGCAGGATGCCATGAATTCCTGAAGCCGAGTTCAGCACGTCATGGAAAAATATCTGCTCCAGCACCATGCGCCGCTTCTCGTCGGTCACATCCATCAGCGACAGCACGATGAACTGGTCGGCGCCAATGCTCAGCGGCGCCGCCATGACGCGCAGGTCGAGCGCATGCCATCCTTGCGGCGAATCGCAGGTCAGGCGGCACTCCTGTATGTTCGGCACGCGGTCACTCCAGCAGCCCAGCATGGCTTTGGCCGCGCCGCACATCCGGCAAAAGATGGACGTGCCGCATCCGCCCGGCTCTTCGCCGCTGTGAATGCAATGGAATGCTTCTCCCATGCGCAGGCCGAGGATGGCTTCCGCCGGGCTCCCGAGCAGCGTGGTAAGTTTCTGGTTCGCCGCGATCAGCTGGCGCTCCTGGTTCAGGACCATGGCCGGCACGGGAAAGCAGTCGAGGAGGGCGCACACGTGCGGAGATTGCGCAATTTGCCTGCTTTGCCGCCGGATTTCCTCTCGGCTCTTGCGCGCAGCCGGAGCAAATCTGGTCGGCAGAAACGCCGTATTCAACGCTCGCCCCTTCCCGCGGGCGCGGGATTCCGTTGATCGTCCGCGGCAGAAATCTCAGGCACAATAGCGGATGCCGGGCGGCGCAGGCAGTGACTCACGTCACATTGCTGTGTGTCATGCCTGCCCGCGCCGCAACCTGGCTAAGGCGTGGGAATCGCCGCCACCACTTCATTCGAGAAGACGCTCTCCTGCGCGCTCGAATCCACGGCGGTAACCACGTAGAAATACGTAATTCCCGCTTGCACGCTGTTGTCCGTATACGTTGTTCCCGGCTGCGGAGACAGGGTGATCAGCGTGTACGGGCCTCCCGACTGGCTTCCCCGGTAGACGTTATAGCCGGCGACAGTAGAAGTGCTGGCGGTCCAGGAAAGACTTGCGCTGTGTTGCGGAGGCTGGACTCCGGTACCGGACAGTGTTGCCGACGTAGGCGAGTTCGCCGCGTCGCTCACAAATGAAATGCTGCCCGAAGAAAGGCTTGCCGTCTGCGGAGTAAAGGTCACCGTGAATGGCACGCTCTGTCCGGTTAAAACAGTCACCGGGAAGGTAATGCCGCTCACCGTATAGCCCAGCCCGTTCCATCCCGCGGAAGACACTGTCACATTCGAACCGGTGGCCGTCAGCGACGCCGTTTGGCTCGCGCTGCTGCCTATCGTCACGTTGCCGAAGTTGATCGCCGACGGGCTGATGGCGAGTGTCCCCGGCGTAAAGCCGGTCCCTGAGAGCGATACCACCGTGGGCGTTGCCGATCCCTGAATCGTGATCGAAACGCTGCCCGTGAATGTTCCGGCCGACGTCGGACTGAACGTGACCGACATGGCGGAAGTCTGTCCCGGAGCCAGCACCAGGGGCAGCGTAGCCGCCGTCGTCGCCTTGAACGCAGCGCCGCTCACCGTGATCTGTGTGACCGTAATGCTGCTGCTGCCTGCCGGCGCGCTATTGCTCAGCGTAACCGTGCTTGTTTGGCTTGTTCCAGTTGTCACTGAGCCGAAATCCAGGGCCGTAGGCGTTACAGCAAAAACTCCCGGGGCCGGCGTTGGTGTTGGAGTGGGAGTTGGCGTCGGTGTCGGTGTTGGTGTTGGCGTCGGTGTTGGTGTCGGCGTCGGCGTTGGCGTCGGTGTTGGTGTCGGCGTCGGTGTGGGTGTTGGCGTCGGTGTTGGTGTCGGCGTCGGCGTTGGTGTCGGTGTCGGCGTCGGCGTCGGTTTGGGCGTTGGTGTCGGAGTCGGACTCGGCGTCGGCGAAGGACGAGGCGTCGGCGCCGGTGAAGGTGTGGCCCCTGGCGCTGGGGTGGGGCTTGGGGTGGGCGAGGCTGCCGGCCTCGGAGTTCCGTTCGAGAAGGCTGCTCCTGAACTTCCACCGCAGCCGGTTATCGGCAGAATTGAAATGATGAAGATCGCTGAAATCAGGGGGAGGAAACGACAGTTATACTGCGCCAAGGGAGGGGGACTCCTGCAATGGGATACTTCCGCAGTCCTTATACCCTCAAAGTGTTTCCTCTCCAAGAACCATGAGGTCATGGCCTCCGCAAGCTTCTGGCCACCAACCACGTCAGGAGAAAAGCGCATGAACGCTAGGTTGAAAGCAGTAAGCGATCTTCCGGCCGGCTGCCGCCGCTTGCGGCGCCGCACGTCTTTTATCACGGGCTTGCGTCGCTGCGTTGGCGCTTTCTGATCCGGCGCAACGGTTGTCCCAGCACGGTCACGGTAACCACTCCCACCATGATGGCCATCGCCTTCCATGCGGTATCGAGGACCCCAGCGTGACCAGCAGCGTGGTTGAAAGCGCCGCAGGCTGGCTTGCCTTGAGCAACAGCGTGACCAGGACCGTGAGCATCGCAGCCAGAACACTGGCCCATATGCGCGGCCAGTTCAGATGCCCGGATGCCGCCACCTTCGCCGTGTGCAATGCGTGCAGGATAAACAGCGACACGAATCCCGCGCCGAGCGCAACCACGTGCCCAACCAGAATGCTGTATGGTGTCGCGCTTCGCCGTTCCGGCGTCTCTACCTGTTCATAGACGGTTGGTCCCAGGCTGGTGAAAATCAACGGCTGGCGAATGACCAGGCCCAGCAGCCCCGCTGTCAGAATCAAAGCGCCTTCCAGCAGCGGCGCCCATATCACGTCCGATTTGTGCTGGGGGCTTCTGCTGTCCCTCTCTCGCATCTTCTCCGGCCTTCCGCTCTTATGAGTATGCTGCCTGGTTCAGGCAAGCTGCTCCTCCCTTGCGGCTGCCTGCAGACAGATGCGGATGGATGCGCCCATGTTGTCGTTCTCACAGCATCTTGGCTTTTTCGCCCCGGGTTTCCCCTCACCCGGACAACAGTGAACAATCCAACCCGCGAAAGCGCGCCATGTCTTCCGGTGTCACGCCGCGCCTGTGACATACCTGGCTTTGTTCCCTGCTGTTCTTCGTGAGATTTGTCGCCGCCAAAATTCCAGAGCACGATTATCGTTGTAACGCTCCGTCCGTTTCTGCCACTATTAGATAAAAGCAGAGTGTGTCTGCCCGGCGCGCGAAACCCGGCGACGTCACTTCAACGCGGCAGCCCAGGAATCCGCCGCACCACTTCTGTTCTCGTTCGCTCCGACTCTGCGGTATTCGCTTGCATCCGGGAGCCGGACCTGCGGTAATCAGCGGCCACCAGGTCGCCTTTCCGGTCGTAGGTTTGCCATGGCCCAGCCGGCCCCAAAAACGCACAATTTCCCGGAACGTTCTGCAGAACGTTTCTCCATCCAGGCCAGACTCGGCGGAGGCGGCGTGGGTGAAGTATTTCTGGCTGAAGACCGCTTGTTGAAACGGCAGGTGGCCATGAAGGCCCTCCTCCCTGAGCGCTGCCAGGGCACCGGCTCCCACGATCGTCTGCTTACTGAGGCCGAGCGCGCTTCGCAACTCACCGACGAGCACATCGCCCGCATTTACGACATTGTTGAGCACGACGGTCGCGCCTTCCTGATCATGGAATACGTTGAAGGCGAAACGCTGCGCGCCCGTCTCGGCCGGCCTTTGCCTTCCGCAGACTTCTTCAGCATTGCCGAGCAGTGCCTCACCGGCCTTGCCGCGGCGCATCGCAGCGGCATTCTCCATTGTGATCTCAAGCCGGAAAATCTCATGATCACGCCCGCCGGCGGCGTCAAGATCCTGGACTTCGGCTTTGCCCGCCGCGCCCGCATGGAATCCACCACGGACAACTCTGGCCTCAGTTCGCCCGCGATTGCAGGCACCCTGGCTTATATGGCTCCCGAAGTCCTCATGGGAGAAACGCCTGACCGGCGCGCCGACATCTTCTCTCTCGGCGTGGTGTTCTATGAAGCGCTGACCGGACTGCATCCCTTCCGTGATTCGCATGCCATGGGCACTGTGGCGCACATCCTCCATGAAAGCCCGCATGCGTTTCCCGGGCCGATCCCCGCCGGCCTTGACCACGTGATCACCCGCATGCTGGCCAAGGACCCGGCGCAGCGCTACCAGACCTGTGAGGACGTGCTCGCGGATCTGCGCGCTGTCCAT
>DATIWA010000625.1:0-4778 GCA_035465515.1 Candidatus Limnocylindrales bacterium
CGGCTAAGGATTGTGGCGTTTCCGCAGGACCAGGGCGAAGCAGGCAGCTGCCTGCTCCAGGCCCCTGGTAGCCCACGGAATTACACATGGTCATGCTCGCTATTCTTCGTCTTTGTCTCTGGCTGAAACAACCGCGCGTGAGTGCGGCTCGGCGGCGGCCACACTCAATTCCGGCATATCCGCGCTCTTCAATTGGTGATTCAGCGCGGGCAGGTCCTTATCTCTGAGCTGTTCCCACTTCTGCAAGAGAGGAGGCAGTTGCTTTTCCAGTTCGGCGAGACCGCTGAGGGCCTGCGTGGTGGGCGCCTCGTCCACCTCCTGCAACACGCCGAAGAGCGCCAGGTATCTGAGGCGGAGGCCGCCGAGGGTCGGCTGGTCACTGCCGGGGCCGAAGCGGCGAGCCACGCTGCCCAGCACAGCGTTGAGCTGCTCATGGAAGCGGTTGGCGGCGGCCAGCGCGGGGCTGGAGGCGGGAATCTGTTTCAGGCGGTCTTGCAGTTGGTTACGCAGCGCCGTCCCCTGATTGGTCACAGGCACAAGCTCCAGCAGGCGGTCATAGATTTGCTGCGAAGCCTTGAACTGCTGCTGCAATCCGGCGGCCGGCGTCTTCACGCGCGGGTCCATGCGCAACGTGAGCGGCTGGGAGTAGGTCTTGCCGTTGACCGTGAGGACAACCGAGTACTGGCCGGGCAAGGCCCAAGATCCCGTGGGTTGCGGCGCCGTGTCATGCGGGACGGCGGCAATGGGATATTCCTGGTCCACACCGGGAGCGTCAGGGTAGTGGATGTCCCAGAGCCAGCGATTTACGCCCGGTTTGGCGGAGAGCACCTGAGGCGGGCGCACCCAGTAGGTGGGAATGTTGAGCATGGGGTCAATGGTGTCGGGCTTATCGGCGCTGGAGAACTTGCGCACCGTCCGGCCCGTGCTGTCTTTGACCTCCAGGGTCACGGGGCCGCTGGGGGCGGACTTCAAGTAGTAGTTGATCACGGCGCCATCGGGCGGGTTTTCACCGGCAGGGAAGTCGGGCGGCAGGGGCGTATCCGTATTCATGTTCCAGCGCACGCGCATGGCGGTCTGCGGCTTGAACAGGAAGGCCTCTGACGAAAGCACTTTCCGGTCAACCTGTCGCAGCGGCGTAATGTCATCGAGGATCCAGAAGCCCCGGCCATGGGTGGCGGCCACCAGGTCGTCATTTTTCACGATGATGTCCCGCACCGAGCTGGCAGGCATGTTAAGACGCAGGGACTGCCAGTGGTCACCATCGTCAAGAGAGACATAAACGGCGCGCTCGGTGGAGGCGAAGAGCAGCCCGGGACGCACCGGGTCTTCGCGCACGGCGTTGACGTTTTCATCGGCGGGGATGCCGTTGACGATTTCCGTCCAGGTCTTGCCGCCATCGCGGGTGCGCAGGATGTGCGGGTGGAGATCGTCCAGACGGATGGTGTTAATGGCGGCGTATGCGGTGCGCGCGTCGAAATGGCCGGCCTCAATGACGGAGACCTTCTGGAACGCCGTCATGTTTCTGGGCGTGATGTTGGACCAGTGCTTGCCGCCGTCGGTGGTGACCTGAATCTGCCCGTCATCGGTGCCGGCCCATATGCGGTTGATCTCCAGCGGAGAGGGAGCAACGGCGTAAATCACCCCGCGCTGCGTGGGCCTGGCGGAAGGCTCCGTGCTGAAGATGCCGATGCTGGCGGGCATGGGAAAATCCTTGCGCGTGAGGTCGGGGCTGATCTGTTGCCAGCTTCGCCCGGCGTCCGTAGTCTTCCACAAAGTATTTGCGGCGAAATAGAGGACCCTGGGATTGATGGGCGAAAAGACGATGGGCTCGGTACGCACGACGCGGAACAGCTGCGAACGGAAGGGCCGCGGCATGATGTTCTGCGCCTGATCGGTGCGGCGGTCATAGCGCGTGAGTTTGCCGCCGTACACGATGTCCGGGTCGAGCGGATCGGGGACTACGTAGCCGTATTCTTCCGCGGCCACGGGATGCCATTCGCGGATCGTAATCTGGCCGTCATTGCCGCGGCTGGAGATGCAGGCGGACCCGCTCTCCTGCTGTCCGCTGCACAGCCGATACGGGAATGCATTGTCGGCATTTACGTGGTACATCTGCGCGGTGGACTGGTTGTACCAGGAACTCCAGCTTTCGCCCCCGTTCACGGTCACAATGGCGCCCTGATCGCTGGCCAGGATGATGATGCGGGGATCGTTGGGATTGATCCAGATGTTCTGGTAGTCGTCGCCGCCGGGAGCGCCGCGGAAGCCGGTCCAGGTCTTGCCGCTGTCCGTGGATTTCCAGGTGACGGTACTGGTCATGTAAAAGATGTTGGGATTTTTGGGATCGATTCCGGGCTGGGGCAGGTCCCCGCCGCCGATGCGGCCCGCGGGTCGCGTGTCACTGGTGGCAACTGCCCAACTGGCGCCGGCGTCGTCCGTGCGGTACAGCTTGACCCCTTCTTTGGTGGCGACCGAGGCGAAGAGCACTTTGGGATTGCTGGCAGAGATGGCCAGGTGCGCCTGCACGACGGCCTGCGGCAGACCTCCGGTGAGCTGCTGGAATGTGGCGCCGCCGTCAGTGGATTTGAAGATGCCGCCCTCAGGGCCGTTCCAGGCAGCGTTCTCCCACGGGCCTTCGCGCGCCTCCCAGAGCGTGGCGTAAACAATGTTGGAATCGGCGGGATCAATCAGCACGTCGGAGGCGCCGGTATTCTCGTCTTTATAAAGGACCTTCTGCCAGGTCTGGCCGCCATCCGTGGAGCGGAAGACGCCGCGCTCTGCGTTGGGACCGTAAGGATGACCGGCCACGGCGGCGAAGACTTTATTGGGATCGCGGGGATCCACGGCGAGTTGGGGAATCTGCTGGCCGTCGCGCAGGCCGAGGTGCGTCCAGGTCTTGCCGGCGTCCGTGGACTTATAGATGCCGTCGCCGACGGAGAGATCGGGGCGGTGCAGGCCTTCACCGCTGCCGACGTAAACAATGTTGGGATCGGAAGGCGAGACCGCGATGGCGCCGATGGAGCCCGTAGGCTGGTCGTCAAAAATGGGCTGCCAGGTGCGACCGTAGTCGTTGGTCTTCCACACTCCGCCGTTGCAGACGCCTACATAAAAGACGCTGGGCTGGCTGGGCACGCCGCCAATGGCGCGGGTCCTGCCGCCGCGGTATGGGCCAATGCCGCGCCAGTGGAATGACTGGAGCAGGGCGGGATCAAGCTGGGCGAGCGGCCCCGGCTGCGCCGCCGCGGGCTGACCGCCCTGCTTACGAACAGCGCGGGTGCGGCCAGTTTTGGCGGCTCTTGCCGGCTTTTTCTGCGCGCCGGCCGCGAGGCCGGGGAAAACGATGAACGAGAACGCTACTGCGAGGACAACAACAGCGAGGCTGGCCTTATGCCAGCGCAAGAATAAGGACACGGTATCCTCCGGAATGACAGAGGAGGATACCGCAAAGGGCGATGATGCGAAAAGTCACTTCAGGGCATGCAAGCAGCGAGTCAATCCACAGCCGTTGAAGTCTTGCCCGTCAGACCTTCACGCACCAAGCGGGTCAGCCGCATAATGGTGCTCTCGACGCCTTTGATTGTCAGGCCTATGGAAGTGAGTTGGGCTATGGCTCTGGCGGTATAACCCTGGACGTAATAAAGCCAGAAGATGGCATAGTCACGCGCAAACGTGGGCCCGGAGGCTCGGTTTTTGAGACAGCCCGTGATCTGGTGGAAAAGAATCTGCCGCTCGACGCACCGCTCCGAGACGGCAGCCCTTGCAGGGCCCGCGTCCGCACGGTCCAAATCCTCGGCATCCCTGCCATTACCGCGTTTCTGGCTGAACGAACCGCGGAAGTGATCGTGAACAACATGGGAAGCCACAACTTTCAAGAAACCATACAGGGCATTCTCATGCTCGCATTCGAATTCGCGGAGTGCGCGGAAATCATTGGCGCAGAGCTTGAGATACGTTTCCTGAACCAGGTCATCAACCATGGTTGGGGACGGGCTTGTCCATCGGCGCATGGTCCTGACAATGACCCCGGCGATCACCGGTTGCGAGCGGCGGATGAATTCCGACCAGAGCAGATCGCTGCGGCCGGAGCACAGGCACTTCGGGAGCAATTCATGCAACGGAAGCTGTTGGTGTTCAAGCGACAGACGGCCAGGAGCGGCGAGGCCTGATTGATCTCCGGGACCGGGCAAAAAAGGCTGCTGATTCATCGCATTCCTCGTTGGCCACCTGCCGGAGGGAGCCGGTCCGTCCTTTGCTCAGGGCGGACCGGATTCGGTTCTGGTGGCTCTCATTGGGAAATGCGTAAACGGCGCTGGAAAGGGGACGTGGTCGGCAATGGCTCGCCACAGTTATTTAAAGATGTCGGCAGGGAAGGGGCGCGAGTCTTTACGCTCTTTGCCTCCAGTAGTGACCAAACGAAATCCAGCTGTCTGAACGTAACTCGCCGATGCTCGTCTCTGAACCAGCATGGATCGGGAAAGCCGTTGTAACTAACCTCGGCTGAAGGACCAGGAAGGAGACGTTTGTGCTGGCTGGAAATCGAACTTCTGGAGTGGCAGGTAATGCACGAGGAGGTCGACTTGAACTGCTCTTCCAGAACGGAATTTCCGAGGAGCCTTGTGCTCATGAAGCCAGTTTGTACTCCGACTAGGCGGTAATGCTTCCAGACGTGCCGCCAATCAGATTCCATGCCCGCCGATTTAAAGAGCCGAGAGAGTCTCTTCGTTGGATGTGCGATTCGGCCCGTGGCTGGATATGCGCCGAATGGATCAACGCAATTT
>DATIWA010000626.1:0-3148 GCA_035465515.1 Candidatus Limnocylindrales bacterium
GCGGGCAGCGTGTTCCCCGGCGGCCAGACCGGCTGCGCTCTGCCCGGCAACCCGAATCAGCCGAGTTCCGTCGCGCTTGATCCCCAGGGCAATCTCTGGGTGGGCTCCAAGAGCGCATCCATCCTGCGCTTCAACAATCCTGACGCGGCCAGCATTGACTTTGGTTCCTGCGCGGCCTTCATTCAAGCCGTGGCCACCACTCCCAACAACCGGGTGGTGACAGGCCTGGCCTGGATCGGGCACAACCTGTGGGGAGCGGACAGCGAAAGCGCGTTTGTAATTCCCGATGCCGACATCGCATGCCTGATTTCTCCCAATCCGCCATGCAGCCCGGCCAATGGGACCGTGCTGGCGGTGCCTTCCATAGCCGGCCCCACCAGCCTGGGGGGTGACCAGTTCTATCCGAATACCAACGGCGACAATCTGTACTTCGGTCTGACGAACAATATTGCCTGGCTGGGAAATGCAGGAGCAGCAACGGCCAGCCAGACACTTGCGCCGGCCTACGTTGGTCCTTCTGTTGCGCTGGCCAACGTCGGCGCCATCGTCGTGGACGGTACGGACCCCGCCAACCTGATGGTGTTCAGCGGCGATGATCCCAGCGGACTTGGCACGGCGGGCGCGGGGCGCTGGTTCCAGACGACCGGAACCTCAGCAGGTCTCGCGGCCCCCGGGACCCCGCTCAACGTGGTTGCAGAAGGGAATGACTCGCAGGTCACGCTCACCTGGAGCCCGGCGCAGGTGGCGCAGCCGGTCACCAGCTATACGGTGCACAATAACTTTGCCTCGAACGGCGTGACGGTGGGCGATATTACCGTGAACCCGGCGGGCAGCAGCCCGTACCCGCCGACCACCACGACCATCAGCGGTCTCACCAATTTCGTCTCCTATCAGTTCCAGGTGCTGGCCGGCAACAATCAGGGATCGAGCGCGTTCGGAACGAGCAACATGGTTACTCCTCCGGGCCTCTCGGCGCCCGGCGTCCCCGGCGGCGTGCAGGCCATTGCTGGAGACGCGCAGGCGTACGTCAAGTGGAGTCCTCCGGTCAACGCCAGCGTCGTGCCGATTACCGGTTATACCGTGACCGCGCTGCAGGGCGGGGCCTTCACCGGAATCACGGCGTCGGTACGCGGAACGGCCACGACGGCGATCGTATCGGGCCTGACCAACGGCAAGTCCTATACGTTTACTGTCCATGCCACCAACGGAGTGGGAAGCAGCGGCGAGTCGGCGCAATCAGCTTCGATTACTCCGCTGGCCACAATCCTGCCGGTCATGAAAATCGAAGTGAACGGGCCGGGCTCGGTGACCAGCGTACCGGCATTGGTTACTTATCAAGTGGTTGTGACCAACACCTCGCTGTTCCCGGTGACCAACATTCTAGTCAACGATGTGCTCAGCACGACCGATTTTGCGTACATCGTCTCCGCCCAGCCGGAACAGGGTTTTTGCACTTCGGGGGGAAGCGGCGTGACCAACGTGGTTTGCTCCCTGGGCAGGATGGCCGGGCAGCAGATTGTGACCATCAACGTGACTGCGCAAATGCAGGGCGCGCAGATTGCCGATACGGCCCGCGTTACGGGGACGGACGAGAACCTGGACTCGCTGACCTTCAAGATTGAACACCGGGCCACGAGTCCTCCCAGCAGCGGCAGCCCCATCACCAGTTCGCTGCCGTCAATCTCCGTGCCGGTCTCGGCGAGCGCCACACCCACGTCGCTGCATGCCGGAGACTCGGGCACCATCACCTGGACAATCGCTGACACGACCAGTGTTGCGGCGGAAGATGTGGTCTTCTTTATCTCCGTGGACATTGGCCTGACCGTTGACAGCGTCACGGTAAGCCCCAGCAGCGGCCCAACGCCGGCTTCATGCAGTTCACTGTTGCCGGGACTGATAGGCAGCAACAGCATCGTGTGCACCATCGCTGCTCTCGGCGGGGCGAATCCGGTGCAGAAGATGACGGTTCAATTGGGAGTAACCGCGCCAAACCGGACCGGCTTGACGTTCCTTCCCAGCGGAACGGTCTCCTTCCTTGGGAATGACAGCTCGCAGGCCACCGCGACTGTAAAGCTCAAGGTCAACTAACCGGGTGTTTGCCGGGGCGTCATCATGACGCCTCGGCATACATTCGTAGTGCTGCAGGCGGCAATAGGTAACGTTTGCACAGCCTCAAGCCCTTAAGCTTTAGAAACTTTAATTCGCCCTCAATTTTTCTCTAATCTCTGTCGATAATGCTCTGAAGGAGGTGCAGCAGGAGCCGTAGAGTTTTTTGTCGGCCAACTTTGCAATCGCCACGGCAGCGCTTCCGAAGGCTGTAGCCGCGCTGTGGCGGCCTGCATCCGTATATCGCGGATGATGCCTTCTTGTTTGATAAAGAAGTCTCTAAGCCCGATGCTTACGAGACGGGAAGGCCAATAATGAAAGCCCGAACTCTGTTTTCCAGAAGTGTGCCTCGCGCACGCAACGCCGCTTATGTGGCGCTGCTTGTGATATGCGCCACGGTCGTGTCCCTCGGACAAACCGCGCCCGTGCTGGCGATAAGCGTCTCCGGTCCCTACGCATTTAAAGATACGCCGGCGGTGCCCGGCTACAAGGTCACAGTCACCAACACGTCACAGGCGATCGCCTCAAGCATCGTCCTGAACCACGCGCTCAGCTCCGCGGACGGCGCCTACCTGATCGCGGCGCAACCCAGCCAGGGGACGTGCCAGCTTGGCGGCCAGGGAATCGCTGCCCTGAGCTGCTCGGTCGGCAATCTGGATCCTGGAGCATCGGCCACGGTAAACGTCGTGGCCCAGATGATCAGCGGCGATGTTACATTCTCTTCCTCGGCGACAGGCATTGACGGCAACGGCGCCGCATTCTCCATCGCGCCTGCGCAGCGGACCACGGTGCACGGCAATCCGCCGCTGGGAACGCCGGTGGTTTCCATTTCGCTTTCCGCCAATCCCACTCCCAAGGACCTGGTGGGCGGGCGGACCGGCACGCTCAACTGGACTCTGCAAAACTCAACCGGAGTCAGGGCGAATCAGCTGATCCTGGCCATGGTGATTGACAATCGCATGCGGATCAGTTCGTCCGTTGTCACCGGGTCCAACAGCACCGACCCGGTTTCCTGCTCTGCGCCCACACCGGGAGATCCGGG
>DATIWA010000627.1:0-1640 GCA_035465515.1 Candidatus Limnocylindrales bacterium
GGCTGGTATTGGCCGACGGTGAGTTTCTCTGGGGCGTCTTCGGCTTTGGTCGTATAGGATTGTTGCACCCGGGAACGACTAACTGGGTGGGAATCCTGCAGACAACAGTCCCCGCCAGTGTGCACTGCATGGCGGTCACCGACGAAGCATTATGGCTGGGCCTCGATGGTGGTGACATTCCGTTGTTCAGAATCCCCAAAAAGCACCTGCTGTCTGTCCCGCATAAACGTTGGGTGCCGGAGGCAATTAGTGCAGAAGACATCGCCGCTGCCGGCTCCGGCCGGCCACCCACGGCACAAGGCGTTTTGGCACTGTTTAGCGGAAATGCCGGTCGCGTCCGCGATTTGTTGGAGGCTATTCCGGAAACGGACCTCACGGCAGAACAAAGATTCCTCCTGGCGCTCGCTTATGATGAATGCGGCCTGAATGAACCATCTAACCGGCTTCGGAATGAAAATGCCCTGTTACAGGATTTCCCCGCCAGCATCTATTCGAGAGTCCTGAAGTACGAACAGATTCGACGCCGGGTTACAGGCCAGCCTGCCGGCCCGAATTCCTTCGCTACACCCGCCTCTGATACCACCAACACTACACTTACCGCGGCACTGGAGTTTGCCAGAAAAATTGTTGCCGCCTATGACTTAAATGGCGATGGCGCTCTCGACCAGGAGGAACTGGCGGTCGCCGCTAGGCTGGAGCCCCGTTCGCTGTCTCTGCAGGATGTTCCAGCGTCTGCCGCTGACGCTTGGTTGCTCGCTAATAATACGCTCATGTCTTGTCAGATTTTCGCTGGTGCTAACCTCGCGCTAAGAGGTCGTGTCGATGCAAACATGCTGGCTGCGTGGTGGCAGTTCCGGGCAAACCCCCGCTCCAGAGTCGGACTGCGCCCCGTCAACCTCCGGCGCCCCTTTGACTCAAATAGCATGCCCCCTGCAGTGCACCAACCCTCATTCCGCGTCAATCCAGCAACCAACAATTCGCTTTCCGGGGCTTCACGCTTATGAACGTCACAGGGACCCTCCGAATTCTGGTGCTTATCTCCGGCATCGCTTTTTCCTCCTTGCGCGCTGGGTGCCAGGAAACTCTTTCCGTGCCCGGTTCGGGAAACGGGCAGGGGACTGAAGCGGATGAGCGCTTGCGGGTTGCCTTGGAGCAAGAGCCGTGGACACACCGCGCCCGAACCGAAATTGAATCGGCGGCGAAGAATGGCAACCCTGGGGCGAAATTGGCCCTGGCTGGCCTTTACTCCCAGGGACGAGAGGTCTCACGCGATCCCAGCCGTGCTTCAGCTCTGATTCGCGAAGCTGCCGAAGCCGGGCTCCCATCCGCCTGTTATCTTATTGGCGCCAAGTTCTTGGATGATGACTCCGCGCCGCCCGGGACTGCAATTGTTGGAGACTATCAATCCGCATCTGAGTGGCTGGAGAAAGCCGCCTCTAAAGGTCACGTCGAAGCCGCACATCAACTAGGAGAGCTGTATTACTACGGAAAACTCAGTTACGACTTCCATTTGGCCGCCAAGTGGCTCCGGATGGCCGCGGAGGCCGGCGACGTCAAAGCCGCCGCATTGCTGCCTTACCTTTATTTCTGCAATCACCCCGGGTTTGCGCGGGATCGCGCTGAGGGGCTGCGCTGGATGC
>DATIWA010000628.1:0-5568 GCA_035465515.1 Candidatus Limnocylindrales bacterium
TCCGCAGCAGGTTCGCGTCCGTCACGTTTGTCGGCGTCACCACCACGTCAAACGGCGCAATCGCTCGCGGTAGCCAGAAGCCGTCCGCATCATTGTTCAGCTCGATGGCCGCCGTCAGGATGCGCTCAATCCCGATCCCATAGCAGCCCATGACCGGATTGACCTCCTTGCCGTCCTTGTCCAGCACCGTCGCTCCCATGGATGTCGAGTACTTGGATCCCAGCTTGAAGATATGCCCAATCTCCATGGCTTTCCCCACCACCAGCGGATGCCCGCAGTTCGGGCAGCCTTCGCCCGCCGCCGCGTTGCGCAGGTCAACCCACTCCGTGGGATGAAAATCGCGCAGCGGCGTCACGTTCTTCAGGTGGTAGTCCTCTTTATTGGCCCCCGTCACCATGTTCTTGCGGCCCTTGAGCGCGGTATCGGCCAGCACCAGCGGCAGCGAATCCAGCAGCAACGCCTGCGTGGCGCTGCCCAGTTGCATGTCGCTTGTCATCGCCGGAATCTTTACCGGACCGAGGAATCCCGCCGGCGACCCGAACACCCTCCGGATCTCCTCCTCGTGCATCGGACGGAACTCTTTCCCGCCCAGCGCCGTGGTCAGCTTGGCTTCATTGAGCGAGTGGTCGCCCCTCAGCAGCACGATCACCGGACGCGTCCGCTTCTCGCCCGGATGCCGCTTGTCATCTTCCATCTGCATCAGCGCCAGCGTCTTGATCTTCTGCGTCGGCGAAACGCCCAGAAACTTCGCCACCTCGTCAATCGTCTTCAGGCCCGGCGTGTGCACTTCCTGCGGCGCGCCGTCACCCGGCAGGTCCTGCGCCTGCGGCAGCTGTGAGGTGGCTTTCTCCAGGTTGGCCGCGTATCCGCACTTTTCGCAACTGGCCACCATGTCCTCGCCCGCCTCGGTCATCACCATGAACTCGTGCGATTGCGACCCGCCCATCGCCCCCGAATGCGCTTCCACCACCGCGTACTTCAGCCCGCAGCGGTCAAAGATCTTCCGGTACGTGTGGTAATGCTTCTGGTAGCTCACGTCCAGCCCGGCCGCGTCAATATCGAACGAATACGCGTCCTTCATCGTGAACTGGCGCACGCGGATCAGCCCTGACTTGGGCCGCGCTTCGTCGCGGAACTTGTTCTGGATCTGGTACCAGATCTGCGGCAGTTGCTTGTAACTGCGCAGCTCCTTGCGCGCAATGTCCGTCATGATCTCTTCATGCGTCATGCCCAGGCACAGGTCCGCGCCCTTCCGGTCTTTCAGCCGGAACATGTTGTCGCCCATCACCTGCCAGCGCCCGCTCTGCTCCCACAACTCGCGCGGATGGATGGCCGGCAGCAGGAACTCCTGCCCGATCCTGTCCATCTCCTGGCGCACGATGGCGATGATCCGCTCAATCGCCCGCTGCCCCATAAAGAGGTAGGAATAAATCCCGGCGCCGAGCTGCCGGACATACCCGGAGCGGACCAGAAATTTGTGGCTGGCGACCTCGGCGTCCGCCGGGGCCTCCCTCAGCGTGGGAATAAACAGTTGTGACCAACGGTGCATTCTGTGGGCGACCTCAATGCCTTGGAGTGAATTGACTATTGTAGCAATTAGGGCCTTGCGGCTAATTGCCCGCCTTTGGCTGCCGCATCGCTACCGGCTTCCGGCGCCGGCTTCTGGTTTTCTGGGATTTCGCTCTTGTTGGTCGGCTGGCCCCGGTAATCCGGGTTCACACGTGTCAGGGCTCGAGTTCACTCCTGCCGTCACCCGTCAACTTCGGGTTTCGGCCCTGAGGCACAATTTCTGACTTTTCGTCTTTTGGTTTTTCCAAACGCAGGTTTTTCCGGGCGCGGACAGGCCGCTTCTCCGCACTCCGGCAAACCGTATGGAAGACTGATTGCTTCTTTCCAATTCAGGAAGCGGCGCCTTTCGCCAGAGTGGAAGCGCCTCTCTTTTTGCCCCGTTCGGCTCCAGCGCTTTCGCGCCGGCCGGTCGAGTCCTTGTCCGAATCAGCCGCCACTGCCCGGCCCCCGCCGAACTGCGGAGTCACCACCATGTAACCGACTCCGCGCACCGTGTGGATCAGCCGCCTTCCGAATCCCCGGTCTACTTTCGCGCGAAGGTAGTTGACGTAGACGTCCACAATGTTGGTCAGCCCTTCAAAGCCGAGGTTCCAGACATGCTCCACCAGCATATTGCGCGTCACGGTGCGGCCCGCGTTGCGCATCAGGTATTCAAGCACCCCGTATTCGCGCTGCGTCAGTTTGATCTGCTTGCCGCCGCGCGTAACCATGCGCCGCACCCGGTCCAGTTCCAGGTCTTCGACAATCAGCTTGTCCAGGAGTTGCCGCGGACGGCGCAGAAGACCATGCAGGCGGGCCAGCAGTTCTTCAAAAGCAAAGGGCTTCACAATGTAGTCGTCGGCGCCGGCCTGAAGTCCCCGCACAATATCGGCAACTTCATGATGGCCGCTGACCATCAGGACGCGCACGTGCTGTCCCGCATTCCGCAGTTTCCCAACCACGGTAAAGCCGTCCATGTTGGGCAGGTCCGCGTCCAGAATCAGCGCGTCGTAATCGATCTCGCACGCCAGTTGCAGGCCTTCTTCACCGTCGCGGGCCAGGTCAACTGCAAAATGTTCCGCCTCCAGGCCCTTCCCGATCACCCGGGCTGTCTTGGGTTCGTTCTCAATCACCAGGATCCGCACTTCCCTACCTCCGCACGGCACACAGAGTTGGTCGTGGCGCTCGGGCAACGCCGCGGTTGTCAGTTTTTGTTGGATCGGACCTCAAAGACCGAAGGAGATGAGTAACCAGGCGCGGTTGAATGTCGCACATCCCCAACGAAACTTGCGCGCATTATCGGCTTTGAGCAACAAATAAAATCGTTCTACAACTCGGGAGCTTAGCAATGAATCAGGAGCGAAGCAACTGGTAATCGCTAAGCAACTCAGGATTTCTTGATGCCGCATGCCCTTCCCGCGTTGCCTCTAATAATCGCCGCCCGAAGGATTTGTTGAAGGACGCATGTATTAATAAATTTTAAGTAACTACATGCGAAGCCTAAAAACAAACTAATCAAGTAAATAGAAACTAGCTTAAAACAAGCTAATGCCATGGTATTTCCCCTTGTTCCCGCCTGGACCAGCCACTGGCAGGGAAGCCATCGCCCAAAAGCATGGCGCGGCATTGATCGAATGGCCGTTCTGAAACCGTCCTGTAACGTGCATCGTGGAACACGCGTATCGAGCACCCTCCCCTGCCTGAAAGAACGGTTCCTGCAAGAGCGTTCCTTCGTGGCCGTGAAAGATTTTGTTCAGTAAGTCCGCAGCAACGCGTGGTGAGACTGCTGGCCTGTTCTATGCTCAACCGCAATTGCTTTTTTCAGCTCCACCACTTCCACCGGACATCCCGCCCAGTTATGCTCCCAGCACACAATCACATCGCAGGCCGCGGGATCGTGGTCATGCAGCACAAAATTCCGGCTCTCAAATTCAAACTCAATCCGCACCCGCTGCCACTTTCCCGTCTCCAGCCGCCTCAGCGCTTCGCAATCCGGAAAGCCCGCCTGTAGCTTCAGCACCACAAAGCCCAGTTCGCGCGCCATCACGCCGAACAGATACACCACCCCCATTTCGTTCACCGGCGCCGTCGCCATCGCCGATCCGGTCAGCGGCTGCCCGTACAAGAGGTTGACATCGATCACCTCGGGCGTGGATGTCTGCGCCATGGCCACCCTGTATCTCTTCCCCGGAGTGTTCTCGTCCATCCGCCGCTGAATCATCTCCTTCACGTCCTCTGACCCGGCCCACAGCCCCCTCGCCTCCCCGTATTCCAGCAGGGCCCCCGGAATCTTGTCCCAGGCCTTGAAGCGGTCTTTCAGCGGACGCACGCTGTACCGGCTCAGCCGCTCGTACTGCCGGATCGTCGGAATCCGCCCCATCTTGCGCGCCACCGTCACCCAGTCCGCGAACAGGTCCTGCATCGTCAGCTCCGTCCCGCCTGCTTTCAGCCGCTCACAGCCGCTCTCTTCCAGCGCCGCCGCCCACCCGCCAAACAGTCTGTGGATCTGACGCCGCGTCACATTCAACACCCGCACCAGCTCCGGATGCCTCGGCGACCTCCCCAGCTTCTCCGCCAGGTCCTTGATCGCGGCAATCACCTCTTCTCTTGTCACAACGTTTTTTGTCACCAGCATGCGGCAGGTTTCCTTTCCAATAAAAAAAGCCACCCGGACACCGGATGGCTTTGAGTTCTTAATTTTCTGGAGTTATGGTCGTTGTTTAACGAACGGCTGGCAGCTGATCGCTGGCGGCTGCTCTTTGGCCGCCTCCGGTAATTCTTCCGCCCTCCCCATGTCTCCGTGGCGGGAATTTTGCCTGTTCCTGATCAGCGAAAATCAGCGCGCTCTGCGGTAGGGTTTTGCAGTTTTCTGATCATCCGCGCCAATCCGCGGTAAAGGTTTGCGCTTCCTGGGGCACACTTCTCCTGCCCTTGTCTCCCGCTCGGCGACGGGGAGGGACCAACCTCCCACATGCAGGCATACAACACCCCGTATCCTGCGCCGAATAAAAGCCTTTGCCGGCTCAAACTTCTCAATGCCAGATACCGGCAAACTGCCTTCGCGGTCCATTGCAGGCCTTTCAGAAATCCCTGGCAGGATCTCCACCGGCGCCGCTCCCGGCCGTGCTACTTACAAATTAAACCGCACTTCAAGGCGAAAATCAAACGAAAATAGAGTATCTATAAGTAGCTGAAAAGAAGCCTGCTCGAAGTCGCTGCGAGATTTTACCCACGCCCGTGCGGCCCAGCTGCCCCTCCCCAACCTCAGGTCTGCCCGGATCTACGGATCTGCCATCGCTGAGCTGCCCTTCCACGTGCCACTGCCGCGAACCCGCAGTGGTCCGAAGCATCGGCTCCGCCACGGCCGCGCGTGCGCCTTCCATTCCCAACCCTTTGTCATCCTCCGGACCCGCGCAGTTGGTCCGAAGCATCGGCTCCGCCAGCCGCGCGTGGGCCTTCCATTTCCAACCCATTCGTCATGCTGTGCAAGTGCGAAGGAGCAACGCGACTGAAGGACGAGTCGAAGCCCGGCGTTCACGACAGGAAAACCAAAGGTGAGACTTTGTTTCCGATTTTTGTAACGGCAACTAACGATTCCTCATTCTGCCCCTTGCAGCAGTTACGCTGGAGGTGACACAACGGGGCCGGCGGAAGCATCAAAGCTTCATCAAGATAGCGGGCCGGGGCCCGGCGGTATTCATATGAAGTTCCAACATGTTGCCACATCGAAGAATCAAAATGTCACGGCTTCCTATTGCGCGTCTTGCAGTGTTTTTGTCGCCGCCAGCAAGAGCGCTCAGGTGCTCGCTATCGCTGAACGTGCCCACCGCTGCGCAAAACCGTTCCTGACGCTGCCTGCGCGCAGTACGCGGGCGGGAAATACGCGCGACCGCTGAAATCCCTGTCATGCTGAACGTGTCCGAAGGAGCGACGCGACTGAGAACGAGTCAAAGCATCCCGAGGATATATCCCTCTGCCATGCCGTCCTTCTACGTGTCATCCTGAGGACCCGTAGTTGGT
>DATIWA010000629.1:0-5753 GCA_035465515.1 Candidatus Limnocylindrales bacterium
CCACGCTGAAAAACGCGTCTTTTGACACATTGGGTTGAATCTCCTATACGGTGTTTACGGTTTTGCCATTTTGACGTTGAAATAGCGGCAGGCTCGGGCGTCAAACTATCGGCGGTCGTAAATGTTAAATCAGAAATTCTGTCCGGCAACAATGTTTTTCGGACATGGACAAGCGCGGGTACCAAAATGGAACTGCATCAACCCGCGATTTTGTCTGTAACGGGGAGGGGAGCGGGCAACTCTGGCGCAAAAGGGGTCATCAGAAGCGGGATTTCATATATTGATTTGCTTCAAGCGCCATAAAAAATGAAGTCCTGATCTTTTATCTTTCCGATACGCCAGGGCCGGCTCCGCTGGGCGTGCTTCGCCGCACACACCGCTTTCACCTCCCGGCGTCACCCGGCGGATCAGCAGCAGTTTTCACACTTCATGTATTTTCCGGCGCCGCAGGCTTGCGTCGCAGTCGCTTTACGGTTATGCCGCGGCCTCCGCGGCGGGCTCTTTCAATACCAGCACGGAGCACGGGGCCCGGTGAACAATGGCCTCTGCAATGCTGCGATGCAGGAACTTGGCCACGCCGGAACGCGCATGTGAAGTGACCACAATCAGGGTGGCGCCCCATTCCGCGGCCACGTTCAGGATCCCCTCTTTGATTTCGCTTTCCACCAGACGCGAGTCCGCTTGAAAACCGCTGTTCCGGAAAACCTCCACAGCGTACCCGAGAGTCTCCTTCGCCTGCTCCTGGCCTTTTTTTCGGCGCTCCACCAACTCCGGCGTGTACCCCGGCGACATCTCCGGCGGGACCGAATACACCAGAGGCTCTGCGACTTCCAAAACCAGTACTTCCGTTTCTTCAGGCCGCAGCTGGGCTGCTAAGACGTCAACCACCAGTTCCGATAGGCCGGTGCTGTCAATGGCAACAAGAACTTTGTTCTTCATGTTTCTTCACCTGACCAAAGATTAGGATGCATCTCCAGCAACTCGCGGTGATGGCAATCACAGAGTTGGCGGCGCCTTAGGACCCGTCTGCCATGTGATTTCAGTCACGTCAATCGAAGCGCTTTCCATTGAAAATGAAAGAGATGTTTGAGCGTCCTCAAAACCGGTCCTTTTACCACCTGCCCAACTTTGATCCCCGGCATGATGGTTGTCGGGGGCTTGCTTGTTTTGTCGCACGCGGCCTGAATCCCGGGCGCTGGACCAGAAGCTGCGATCAGGGAAACCGCGTCTACTGCCTGGGCAAATGCTACCTTGGCCCGGCGGCCGCTGCGGACCATGCGATGCCTCATATTGAAGTCTGCGGACCGCAGGGGATTGTGCTCTCCCGGCTGGCGTCAGGCGGCGCGCTGGCGCTGGAGCAGTACAGAAAATCCGGCGGCTATGCCGCCATCGGGAAAGCCTTGCGCATGTCCCCGGAGAGCATCGTCCAGGAACTGGAGATCTCGCAGCTTCGCGGCCGCGGCGGCGCGGCATTCCCAACCGGCAGGAAGTGGCGCATGATGCTCAGCGGGCAATCGCCGGAAAAAGTCGTGGTGGCCAACGCTGACGAAGGCGACCCGGGCGCCTACATTGACCGCTTCATCCTGGAACACGACCCGCACGCCGTGCTGGAAGCCATGCTGATTGCAGGCTATGCCACGGGCGCCGGCCGCGGCTGGATTTATCTGCGCAAGGAATATCCTGATGCGGCCCTCTCCCTGAAACAGGCGCTGCACGATGCCCGCTCCGCCGGCCTGCTCGGCCCGGACGTCCTGGGCTCCGGCTTCTCTTTTGACATTGAAGTTTTCATTGGTCAGGGCAGCTACGTCTGCGGTGAGGAAACCTCTCTGCTGAATTCCCTGGAGGGCAAGCGTCCCGAGGTGCGCATCCGGCCGCCTTATCCGACCGAAAGCGGCCTTTTCGGCCGGCCAACGCTGATCAACAACGTGGAAACACTGGCCAGTGTCCCCTGGATCGTCCTTCACGGAGGCGAGGCCTACCGTGCCCTTGGTTTTTCGCAGAGCCGCGGCACAAAGGTCATATCTCTGAATTCCCTGTTCCGCAGGCCGGGCCTGTACGAAGTGGAGTTTGGAATGCCTGTCCGCCGCATCGTGGCAGACATCGGCGGCGGCCTGCGTGGCGGAAAGCTGCACGGCCTCGTCGTCGGAGGACCGCTGGCCGGAATCATCCCCCCTCACCTGCTCGATACGCCTTTTGGTTTTGAGGAACTCAACGCGATCGGCGCCTGCATCGGGCACGGCGGCGTGGTGGCCTTCGATGAGCGCACTTCCATCGCGCAACTGGCGCAGGAGGTCTTTGAATTTGGCGCGTTCGAGTCCTGCGGCAGATGCACCCCCTGCCGCCTGGGCGCCCGGCGCATTGCGAAACTCTTGGCTGGCGAGGCGCGATGGGACCGCCGCCAGTTTGATGACATTGTGGCAGCACTGCATTCCACCAGCCTGTGCGCCATGGGAACCGGCCTCGCGGATTTCGCTTTCAGCGTGCTCCGCTACTACCGGGAGGAGTTGGAAACATGCCTGGTCTCTCCATTGACGGCCGCCGGCTAGAAGTTTCCGCCGGCGCCACCGTGCTCGAGTGCGCGGCCGGGGCCGGAGTGGAAATACCTTCGCTGTGCGCGGACCCACGGCTGAAACCGTACGGCGGCTGCCGGCTGTGTCTGGTGCAGGTTGATGAAGACGAGCGCCCGGTAGCCGCATGCACTACCGTGGTTCGCGACGGCATGTCCATCCGGACGCACACGCCGGAAATCGAGAGGCACAGAAAAACCCTTCTGGAGCTGCTGGCCGCGGAGTATCCGCAGGAGGCCGTGACCGGACCGCCGGACATGCCATTCAACAAATGGCTCGCGGCTTATGGCGTCTCGCCGCACGGCGGCCAAAGCCATGCCGGCATTGATGCCTCGCATCCCTACATTCAGGTTGACATGTCCCGCTGCATACTCTGCGGGCGGTGCATTCGGATCTGCGACGAACTGCAGGGCCAGTTTGTATGGCAGGCCTGGAAGCGGGGTGACGCCGCGGAAATTCGCGCGGGATCAGGCGGCAGTCTGCTTGAAAGCGCATGCACCGGCTGCGGCGCCTGCGTGGATACCTGCCCCACCGGTGCGCTGGAAGACAAGACCCTGCTTGCCGGCAACCAGCCAACGGCATGGACCAGGACTGTCTGTCCCTATTGCGGCACCGGCTGTGAACTGTATGCCGGCACAAAAGAAGGAAAACTGCTCGATATCAGGCCCGCGCAGGATGCCGCCGTGAACAAGGGCCACCTCTGTTCCAAAGGCCGCTACGCCTTCGCTTATGTCCACTCAAGCGAGCGCATCCTGGAGCCGATGGTCCGCAGGTCCGGAAAATGGCAGACCGTCTGCTGGAAAGAAGCGATTACCGCAACCGCGGCGGCGTTGCGCAACGCCATGGATTTCTATGGGCGTGACAGCGTGGGTATTCTGGGTTCCGCGCGCGGCACCAATGAAGAAGCCTATCTGGCGCAAAAGTTCGCCCGCGTCGTGGTTGGAACCAATAACGTGGACTGCTGCGCGCGCGTCTGCCATGCGCCCACTGCGGCAGCCCTGAAGCAGATGGTGGGCGCCGGCGCTGCCACCAACTCCTTTGATGACATTGAGCGCGCTTCCACCGTGCTGCTTTGCGGCTGCAATCCTACCGGGAACCATCCGGTTGCAGGGGCCCGCATCAAACAGGCGGCTCTGCGTGGGACCCACCTTATTATTATTGATCCGCGCCTGACCGAGCTCTGCAGCTTCGCTGATGTTCATCTCCAGATCAGGCCGGGAACTGACATTCCCGCCCTGCTGGCCATGGCGTCAGTTATCGTCCAGGAGAAGCTCGATGACCCGGAGTTCATCAGAGCGCGGGTGGACAACTGGGAAGATTTTGCGCGCCACGTGCGGCAGTGGACGCCTGAACGCGCTGCGGAACTGTGCGGCGTCCCGGCCGATCAGATTCGCATGGCCGCGCGCCTGTATGCCCGGAATGGCCCCAGCATGTCTTTCCACGGCCTTGGCGTTACCGAGCATGTGCAGGGCACGGAGGCCGTCATGTGCCTCGTCAATCTGGCGCTGCTTACCGGAAATATCGGCAAGCCCGGCTCCGGCGTCAATCCCTTGCGCGGCCAGAACAACGTTCAAGGCGCGGCGGTCATGGGCTGCGAGCCCGGGGCCCTGACTGGCTCGGTACCGCTGGAGGAAGGGCTGGCCCGCTTCCCGGCCGCATGGCGAAGCGATCTCCCCCGAAGCAAAGGCCTTGACGTGGTGCAGATGCTGGAGGCCGGACGCAATCCCGGGATCAAGCTGCTGTGGGCCATCGGCTATGACGTGCTGCTTACCGACCCGAATATGGCGGACACGCGGCGCGCTCTGGAGAAGATGGATACGGTGATCGTGCAGGACATGTTTATGAATGAGACGGCGCGCGAATTTGGCGCCATATTCCTTCCAGCGTGTTCATCCTACGAAAAAGACGGCACCTTTATGAACGCGGAGCGGCGAATTCAGCGCGTCCGCGCCGCGCTCAAACCCTTGGGAGACTCCCTCCCGGATTGGGAAATCATCTGCCGCGTCGCCCGTGAAATGGGCGAAGACAGCCGGTTCTCGTTTGCTTCACCGGAACAGGTTTGGGAGGAAATTCGCTGGGTGTGGCCCGAAGCTTCCGGCATCACCTACAAGCGGCTGGATGAGGGCGGCATTCAGTGGCCATGTCCCGGCATCACCCACCCCGGTACGGCCGTGATTCACCAGGGCAGCTTCCCCGGCGGAAAACGCGCTGCCTTGTATTGCTGTCAGTTCCAGCCGTCGCCGGAAGCGGTGGACCCGGAGTTTCCCTATTGCCTGATAACCGGCAGGGCCCTCCAGCAGTTCAACGCCGGCACCATGACCCGGCGCACCGAACACCGTTCGTTGCTCAGCACAGATTTCCTCGATGTCGCCCCAGCCGATGCGGACAGGCTGGGTCTGCGCGACGGCGACACCGTCCAGGTCCGCAGCCGGTATGGTGAGATTGCTCTGCCCGTCCGCATTTCATCAGCCATGCGCCCGGGTGAGGTATTTGCCACATTTCATGATCCCGGCCGGCAGGTCAATTTGCTGACCAGTCCTTTCAAGGACTCGAAGACCAATGCGCCGGAGTACAAAATCACAGCCGTGCAGATCAGGAAAGCGCATACTGCGTAAAACAGACCGGACCCGCGGCGGCTCACCCGAGCCTGCGTTTTCCGCGCTCCAGCAGAATGTTGTGTATGCTCTGGGACAGGGCCTCGTTAGAGTCGCTCTTGAGAACGTAATCTGCTTCAGCGATGCTGGCGTGTAAGGAACAGACGTCTAAAACCAGGGAGCCGGGGCAGTATTCCCTCAGTTGGAGAGCCAGGGCTTTCTTTACTTTGGCCGGGATCGCTTCGCCGATGATCACCAGATCAAATCGCAGATCATTGCAGTATTCTCTGACCTGGGTAAAGTCTGTCGCAGAAATCACGAAGTGGCCGCGCTGCTCGAGGGCCTGCTTGATTGCGTCGGCCGCGAACTCACCGCAGGCAATGATAAGGGCATAAGCCACCCACCTGTGATGACAGGGCCGTAAGGCGAGTTTCCTTGCGTATCCGGCGAAAGCGGGCAGGCGGACCTGCAAAGTTGCAGGCCGGTTTACCTGCAGGACGCTTAGCGAATGCTGCGCAACCTCTTGCTTCCTTCGATTCTCTTCGTCTTTCACCTCCGGGGAAGCGCCGCCAGATCTGTCGGCCCCGCTATC
>DATIWA010000630.1:0-2157 GCA_035465515.1 Candidatus Limnocylindrales bacterium
GATTTCTGCCCTCATCCGAAATCCATGAAGCTGGGGCGGCTTGCTCCTCATGTCGCCGAACTGGCCGGTTTCGGGCTGGCCGTGCTTACCGGGCCCGGATTGGATTTTTCGGCGGGGACCTACAAGCCGCTGGAGTTCGAAACCACGGCAGAACTGGTTCGCGCGCTCGATGAAGGAGCAGCCAGGGCCCGGGCCGCGCTCCAGAACACCCCGGATGATGCATGGCAGCAGAACTGGAAGTTGAGCTACCAGGGCAAGACAATCTTTGAAGGCCCGCGCTTTCTCGCCTATCGCGCCATGTTTTTGAATCATCTGGTGCATCATCGCGCGCAACTCGGGGTGTACCTGCGTCTGAATGACAAGCCGCTCCCTTCAACCTACGGCCCCTCCGCCGACGATACCATGGGCTTTTAGTCAGGTCTGCGGCTGTTCCCCGGGGATTGCTCCCGGCCATTTGACAACTGTTCATCTGACTTTTGACCGGCGCCCCAAGGCGCGGCTGAGAATGGCCCGGCACGGCCCTGAGGCGCGGCAACGCGCGCTGAGGGGCAAGTGCCGGGGAAGCCTGTCAACCTTCCCCGGATGGTAATCTATTTGTTTCTATGCTTGACCTTGCTTTTGTCCGCGCCAATCTGCCCGCTGTTGAAGACATGCTGCGCCGCCGCGGCCAGGACCCCGCCGTGCTCGCGCGCTTTCGCGAGACCGATGAGAAACGCCGCCAGCTCATCACCCGGTCGGAGACCCTGAAAGCCCAGCGCAATCGCGCTTCGGAAGAGATTGCCCGGCTGAAGAAGGCCGGCCAGGACGCCGCCGCGCAGATGGAAGAGACCCGCAAACTGCGCGAGCAGGGCGAGTCTCTGGAAAAGCAGGCTTCGGAGATTGACCAGGAACTGCGTACGCTGCTCGCCGGCATCCCCAACATGCCGCATGAGTCGGTGCCCGCCGGCCACGCCGCCGACGATAACAAGGAAGTCCGCAAGTGGGGCGCGCCGCGCCAGTTTGACTTCACGCCCAGGCCGCACTGGGAACTGGGTGAGCAACTCGGCGTGCTCGACCTGGAACGCGCCACCAAACTGAGCGGTGCGCGCTTCGCCGTTTATTGGGACCTGGGCGCCCGCATGGAGCGGGCCCTGGCCGGCTTCATGCTCGACCTGCATACGCGCGAGCACGGCTACACGGAGGTCCTGCCGCCCTACATTGTGAATTCGGACTCCATGTACGGCACCGGACAGCTGCCCAAATTCGCCGACGACCTCTTTAAAATCGAAAAGCACGATCTCTGGCTGATTCCCACGGCGGAAGTGCCTCTGACCAACCTCTATCGCGACGAAACCCTTGACGCCGCCCGCCTCCCGCTCTCCATCACCGGCTACACGCCGTGCTTCCGCAGCGAGGCCGGTTCTTACGGCAAGGACGTGCGCGGCATCATCCGCCAGCACCAGTTCCAGAAAGTCGAACTGGTCAAGTTCACCCGTCCGGAGGATTCCTACGCGCAGCATGAGCGGCTTACCCGCGACGCCGAGATGGTCCTGCAGAAACTCGGGCTGCCTTACCGCGTCATGCTGCTGTGCTCGGGCGACATGGGCGCGGCCTCGGCCAAAACCTACGACCTTGAAGTCTGGCTCCCCGGCCAGCAGCTTTATCGCGAGATTTCTTCCTGTTCGAACTTTGAAGCCTATCAGGCGCGGCGCGCCAACATCCGCTATCGTCCCGAAGGCAGCAGGAAGAGCGAGTATGTGCATACGCTGAACGGCAGCGGCCTCGCCGTGGGAAGGACCTGGCTGGCGGTCCTTGAAAATTACCAGCAGGCCGATGGCAGCGTGCTGGTGCCCGAGGCGCTCCGGCCCTACATGGGCGGAGCAGAGCAAATCACCGCAAAGAAGTTCTGAGCCCGGGCCGGCATCTTCGCCATTCGCCGCGAGTTGCCGTCATTGCCGGGTATTGCCAGGCCCTGATTTGGAATCGCCGGCCTCCGCATCAAAATTGGGGCAATTCTGGCAATCATCGCTGTTTCGACAATTTCTTGAATCCCCGCCGAGTGCTTCTATACACTTAAAGCATATGTCCCGTATCTGGCGCACCATCAAGGGTTATCTGTTCTGGACCTACGAGCGCGGCAGCTTCCATTACGACGTAATGGTCACGCTGATCCTGCTC
>DATIWA010000631.1:0-3643 GCA_035465515.1 Candidatus Limnocylindrales bacterium
CCGTTCGGGTCCACGACGGCCACCGCCATAGTCCAGTGGTTCTTTGCCGCTTCCGCCAGTGCGGCAGCGGCCGCTTTCCTGGCGCTTTCCAGGTTGATGGGTGGTCCGTAAGGATTAGGCAGCATCCGCCCCTCTCTTTCATTTGATGGATATTTGAAACCGGACACCTGCTGACCAGCCGCAACATTATAGCCTCGCGCCCTCAGTCCTTCAGGCAACCAGAGCTGCACGTTACAATGCTTAGGTCATGGAGCCGATCTCGCACTTCTTCTATTCTGATCGCCTGAAGCTTCAGTTCTGGGATTACGGAAAAGACGGCAAGCCCGCGCTGGTGCTGGTGCATGGCGGGCTGGACCATGCCCGCAACTGGGACTGGGTGGCGCGTTCGCTTTGTGAGCAGTACCACGTCTATGCCCTGGATCTTCGCGGGCATGGCAACAGCGCCTGGGCGCCGGGCGCAATGTACGGACTGGCTGAACACGTACTGGACCTTTCCGCGCTGCTCGACATCATCGGCGATTTTCCCGTGCGCCTGATCGGCCATTCTCTGGGCGGGGTGATCGTGCTTCACTACTCGGGGGTCTATCCTGACCGGGTGAAGAAAGCGATTTCGATTGAAGGCGTCGGATTCCCCGCCGGGCACCGCGTTCATGGACCGGCATCGCAGCGCCTGCGCACCTGGATTGAAAACGTGCGCGACATCGAAAAACGCACGCAGCGCAGCTACCCTGACCTGAACAGCGCCATGGCGCGCATGAAGGAAGCCAACCCTCACCTGTCAGACGAGGTAGCGCGCCATCTTACCTTGCACGGGACCAACTGGGGTTCCGACGGCTCCCTGGTTTGGAAGTTTGACAACTATGTCCGCGCCATCTCTCCCTATGGCCACCACATGCAGGACGCGGTGGAACTCTACGGGCAAATCACCTCGCCCACACTGCTCTTCTGGGGTCTGGAAAGTTTTGCGCCGGTGCCGAAAAGCGATCCGCGCGTGACCGCCATCCGCAATTGCCGGCTGGTTGAAGTACCGAACGCAGGACACTGGGTGCATCACGATAAGCTGGAGATTTTTCTTGAGTCAGCCATGGAGTTTCTCAAGGATTGACGGCGGCAGGAAGGCCGCATGCGCCCTTGTGGCTCATCTCCAGGCTGCGGAATATGTAAAGTATTGTTTAGGAGAATTTGGCCGCAGCGCCACCATGAGCGCTCGCGCGAAATTCCGGCGCGCTCGCTTAAATCTATCAGTAACAAGGTACTTTCCTTTGTCTCTTTGCTATTCAGCGCTTCAAGTCTTAAATCTCTCGTCTTCAAAAGTATGTAACTTCACCCCGGCTCCGGCACTCTGAATTTCCTTTACAAGGAACTCTGGAATGCGTTATTAGACTCTGCACCCTCGTACCGACCGGCCCGTAAAGGATAATTATCAAACGAGGCCGGCGGGAAGACTGCAATTGAACAAACCGTGTGGCCCCTCTCTGCCGCCGGACCAAAACTTTTGAAGAACGCGAGCTCCGTGCCGAAAAAGCCCGCCATTGCTCCTATACGTTGAAGCGGCGCCTGAAAAACGAGGTTCGCCAGCGCCTGCATGCAGATAGTCCGCCCTCTGCACATGCGGGAGAATACTGCAAAGTCGACAAAAATGGGTTTCACTTTCAATCCATCCACTGGTGCGTCAGTTGGCGTCCGCGGCTTCAGCACGGCCGGAGTCCGACTATCGACGATTGAGCAATTCGAGCCTGCCACCTTCCTGTCCAATTCCGGCCTGGTCAGCAACGTTATGGGGTTTCGCGCCAAGGACATCATCTTTTCGCAAGGCGACCCGGCAGACGCTGTCTTTTTTATTCAGGCCGGCAAAGTCAAGCTGACGGTTGTTTCGTCCGAGGGCAAGGAAGCCACCATCGCGCTGCTGGGCGCATGCGAGTTTCTGGGCGAAGCCTGTGTTACCGGACAGGTATCGCGGCGCATGAGTACGGCACAGGCAGTCTCAGACTGCATGATGCTGCGCATCTCACGCTCCGCCATGGCCGACGTCATCCGCCGGGAGCCGCGGTTCCTGGATTTCTTCCTCTCGTTCATCCTGGCGCGCAATTTGCGCATGCAGGAGGACCTGATTGCGCAGCTTTTCGACTCCAGCGAAAAACGGCTGGCCCGCATCCTTCTGCTTCTTGCAGCCTTCGATGACCCGGCCCAGGAGCAGGCCCAGATCCCCAGAATCAGCCATGAGGCACTGGCGGAAATGGTAGGCACCACGCGTTCTCGCGTCAGCTTTTTCATGAATCGTTTTCGCAGGCAGGGGCACGTCGCGTATGGAAACGAATCCCGGGCGGACCTTTTAGTGCGCAGATCGCTTGCCGGCATCCTGCTGAATGACCCGGCATGCGAACACTGCTCTGATCCATCCAGCGGATACTAGTCCGGCCCGGTTCCGGGACCCTGATCAAGACCCAAGGGCGAGACGTCACGCCCTTGGGTATCTCCTGATGCACGCAACGGCAACGCCTGATCGCCCGGCTTCTTCGTTTCCCGCCCCAACTCTTAAAAGACCGCGGCTCCGTCCTTATTTATCTGACCACGATGCATTTGAAGGAGATCCCCCGGTCCCGAGGAGAAAAGTGCGAGTGGCTGAGCAATTTTGCACAGACAGAGTGTGACGGCCATTCGACAATGCCATCCAGCAAAAGTGCCACCGGCCCGCCGCTCACACACGCGAGAGACGGAACACTCGCAGCGGCAACCTTTGATTGGGAACGCCAGGATCACGCAACCGCCGCCTCTGGGCGTTGCCATCCTCGTGCTCGCAATTGATGGCCCCGGTGGAAAATTAAGCCCGACCCCGAGCACCCCTTCCGGACAGTACATGCCGGTAATCGCGTCTGCGCGAGCGGCCGTGATGAAAGCGAAGTTGTATGCGAAATCCGTGAACGTCATTGCCATCAACTGAGACTGGCTCCGAATCAAGGTCAAGATTTTGCTCCAGTCTCCTCACCGTCTCGAGTGGAGAACGATCGACAGAGTCTCCGAACGAGTTTTCGCTTAAGGAGCGCAAAACCGAATGAGTACCTTTTACCTACCCAAAGACGCATCGAAAGCCCGCATACGCGAAGCAGAAAATGCCCGCAAAAATCGGGCGGAAATTCTGAAAGCCTATTCGCAGGGTAAAGTCACCCGCCGCGAACTGGTGAAATGGGGCCTGTTCACCAGCGCCGGAGCACTGGCGCCCATTGGAGGATTGAATCCCTTTGTTCCCAGCGCCAACGGCCAGGCGATTACCTCGACCGGGGCCACCACTCTTGCATTGTCCGGCACCGTCACCGGTCTTCCGCCCAGCCCGCTGTTTGGCGTCAACAAGTTCAGCACTCCGATGCCGCGCTTTGATGTGCTGCCCAGGAATGCAGTCTCAAGCCTGACGCCGGCGCCGACAGCGTCGTCCAACCAGACCCTTCAGGCGGTTGATCCCCTGCTGGGTGGCGGATTCGGGCCCATTGAAGGCCGTCCGCCGGGAGACATCTGGGCGCACCAGCAGTTCACTCTTCTGCCTCCGCAGGTGGCCATCGAAGTCTCGCAGGCCCAGGCGCAGACGAACACGATTTACAACCCGCAGGTCCCGTCAAGCCTGAACTCGGGCATCAATCCTGCAAGCCCG
>DATIWA010000632.1:0-3028 GCA_035465515.1 Candidatus Limnocylindrales bacterium
GAACGGCGCGTTGAGCAGGATCGGCGTGTTCACCACCGGCCTTGCGCCCCGCAGCGTGGCGGTGGATCCTTCCGGGCAATACCTGTATGTCGCTAACTTCAGTAGCGGTTCAATTTCAGCTTTCTTTATTCATTCGGTGACGGGAATGCTTTCTCCTGTGCCGGGCTCGCCATTTCCTGCGGGAGCGACTTTGCAGCAACTGGCCATTGCAAAAGTGCCCTGAAGCAATCTCCATGCGCGCCTTTCACTCCAGTGGCGGGCGCCGATTATGATTCCTCAAACTCTTCTTGAATTACTGTAAACTTGCATGCATGCGTGTCATGGGCATTGACTGCGGCAGCGAGTACACCGGCTTTGGCGTAGTGGAAGAGATGCCGGACAAGCGGCTCTTCTGCTGCACTACGGGGGCGATCAAGCTGCGCGGCCGTGACAGCATGGCCCAGAAGCTGCAGCAGATTTATGCCCAGCTTACGGCAATCATCTCGGAGCACCAGCCGGAGATGGTGGCGATTGAAGATGTTTTCTACGCCGTCAATGTCAAGTCTGCGCTCAAGCTGGGGCAGGTGCGCGGCGTGGCCATGCTGGCGGCATCGGCGTCGGGGTTGCCCGTGACCGAATATGCCCCGCTGGCCATCAAGTCGGCCGTGGTTGGCTACGGGCGTGCGGAAAAAGGCCAGGTGCAGCAGATGGTCATGCGCCTGCTTGATTTGCCTGCGCCTCCCGAACCCGCCGACGCAGCCGATGCCCTGGCCATCGCCATCTGCCATATACACACTGCTTCCACCTTGCAGCAGTACCGGAAAACCAAAGCCCAGGAAACCCATTCATGAAGCGCTGGTTCTGTTGTGCTCTGCTGATGGCTTGCGCCGCCATGTGGGCGCAGACTCCAACGCCTGATCTCCATCCCGCCGTCCCCACCGTTACATTTGATTTGCTTTGGGAGGCGGTCATGCCGCAGGAATTCATCGTCACGGTCAAGGCTAGCGGGCCCGCCTCCTATCTGTCGCACAATCCGCTGGCTACTCTCGGCCCCGGGGAGAAGAGGGACCCGGATTACGTGCTGGAGTTCACCATTTCCAGCGCCAGCCAGCGCCGGATTTTCCAGTTGGCGGAGCAGGCAAAATTCTTCAACGGCAATTTCGAATACACCCGCCATGCCGTCGCCAATACCGGACGCAAGACCCTTACCTATGCCGACCCGGCCAGGCACTTTCAAACCGTTTTCAATTACTCTGAAAACAAGCCGATCCAGGAACTGGCGCATCTTTTTCAGAGCATCTCCAACACCATTGAGTACGGTCGTAAACTCCAGTTCAAGCACAAATATGACAAGCTGGGGCTGGAAGACGAACTCAAGTCCATGGAAGATGCGGCGGACAGCCACAATCTGGCCGAGATGCATGTGATTGCGCCAGCGCTTCGCAGCATCGCCGATGACCGGTCCGTGCTCAACATAGCGCGGGAGCGGGCCATGCGGCTGCTGAAGAAGACTGAGAATCCCTAGTCGCTTGTATCAGCCCGGAGCCCCGCACCGGAGTTTGTACAGGTAGTAAAGAAACGCTGAAATCAGGTTTGAACGGCACGACGGTTGGAGATACAAGACTCGGGCTGAAGGCCGATGGCTGAATGCTCGATTAAGTTCCGTCAAGTAATATCAAGAACTCCGAAAACAGAACCGTAATCCGTTCCGCGCCATCTAACGTATGTAGGCTCCAAGGAGTGCAAAACATGCCTGGCACCCGACATTTTCTCATGGCCCTGCTGATACCGGCGCTGGTTTTGCTGGTGGTCCCGCCTTCACGTGCGCAGGAGCAGGACGAACTTTCGCGCGCGCGAATCGTCCGCTTGAGTCATCTTGAAGGGACCGTCCGGATTGACGGTGATCGCGGATTTGAAAACGCTACCGCGAACGTTCCACTGGTGGAGGGCAATCGCCTGCTCACGCGCTCCGATGGCTGGGCGGAGGTGGAATTTGAAGACGGCAGCACGCTGCGTCTGGCGCCCGACTCCCAGATTTTGTTCGAGCAACTGGGCCGCACTGCTGAGGGCCATACCGTCACGACGGTGGACCTCGACCAGGGCGAGGCCGAGCTCAACATCAAGAAACACGATGGCGACGAGTTTGCCCTTACCGCCCGCAACAAGACCATTCTGCTGAAGCACTCTGGGCGCTTCCGCGTGACCGCCACCAACTCCAGCCCGCTGCAGGTTGCAGTGTTCAACGGCGAAGTTGCTGTGACGGATTCTTCCACCGGAAAAGAAATCAGGGTGAAGAAGAATGAGACTTTCACGCTCGACGCCATGGATATGGGTCGATACAACCTGGAGCGCGGGACCGAGAACGATGATCTGGATGCCTGGAGCAGTCAGCGCGATCAGGAACTGAGCGCCTATGCTTCTGCCGGAAGCGGCGATGTGCAGTCACCGTATCAGTATGGGCTGAGCGACCTGAACTATTACGGCCATTACTATGATGTCCCCGGCTACGGATTTCTTTGGCAGCCCTACGGCGTAAATTTTGGCTGGGACCCGTTTATGAACGGCTACTGGGCTTATTCCCCGTGGTACGGCTACACATGGGTGTCAGCCTATCCCTGGGGATGGATGCCGTATCGCTACGGGCACTGGATCTTCATCAATGGGCGCGGATGGATGTGGCAGCCTGGCTTGTGGCACGGCTGGGTGCGGGGGCCGCAGGTCGCCAATGCGCCGCCTGGATTCCGTCCGCCGGCGCCTCCACCGGTTGTAACCGGGTCAGGGACCGGGACCAGAACAATGCAAACGCAACCCGCTCGTGTGCCGTTTCTGCGCGGACAGCCGGGAGTGAATAGCGGAAACCGCAGAGTGTTCAGCAATGAAGACGCACAGGGCCGCGTGCCGCCAACGGGCGACGCAGGGCAACGGCCTTCTGACCGGCCGGTGATCCGCATGGAGAATAAGCCGGCAATCGTGGAAGAGCGGAATCCGCAGGCGCCGGCGCAGCAACGCGGCAATACCGGTGGAACTGGAGAGGTTCGGCAGGCTCCGC
>DATIWA010000633.1:0-5210 GCA_035465515.1 Candidatus Limnocylindrales bacterium
TGTGGTCCCGGCAGGCGGCGCGCTGCTCTATCTGGCCTTGACGCGCCGGCTGTTCAGGCGGGAGAGCTGGCGCAGACTGAGGCCGTTCAGCGGCATTCTGATCTTTTTGCTCATTGCCGCTCCCTGGCACGTTCTGGCCAGCTTGCGGATGCCCCCCTATTTCGATTTCACCATGCACAGCGGTCCGGGCCAATACCGCGGTTTCTTCTGGTTCTATTTCATGAACGAACACGTGTTGAGGTTCCTGGGGCTGCGCTACCCGCACGACTACAACACGGTGCCGCGTGCTACGTTCTGGCTGCTGAATCTGGTTTGGCTTTTTCCCTGGAGTTTTTACTTCCCTGCCGCGTTCAAGCTGAATTACCGGCCCCTGGATCGGGCCGGCCGGACAAGGCTTCTGGCAGTCTGCTGGGCGGCCTTTCTGCTCCTTTTCTTCACCTTTTCCACCACCCAGGAGTACTACTCCATGCCCATCTATCCGGCGCTGGCGCTGCTGGTGGGATCGGCCATGGATGCCCAGGGCCGCAGTGATGAGAAATGGACCAGCAGGGCGACCAGGGCGCTGGGCGTCGTCTTTATGGCGGCCGCCGCGGTGATTGGGCTGCTGTATTACGCTGTGCGCAATGTTCCTGCTCCAGGAGACATTGCCAACGCCCTCCATCCGAATCCGGCGGCATACACGCTTTCCATGGGGCACCTGGGTGATCTGACCCTGCACGCATTCGCTTATCTGCGCGCGCCGCTTGCCGTGGCTGGACTGGCGTTTCTGATTGGCGCCGCCGGGGCGTTCATCCTGCCTGGCCGCCGCGCTATTTTCGCCATTGCTGTTGCGATGGTGGTATTCTTGCACGCCAGCAACATGGCCCTGGTCGTGTTTGATCCTTATTTGTCATCGCGGCCCCTGGCGCGCGCCCTTGCCGGCGCACCGGATGGCCAGCTGATAGTTGACGGAACGTATTATCCTTTTTCATCGGTCTTTTATTACGCTGACAAGTCAGGGCTGCTCCTGAACGGGCGGACCAATAATCTGGAATATGGGTCTTACGCTCCAGGGGCACCCAGGGTATTCATTGATGATGCGAAATTCCGTTCTCTATGGACCGGGACGGGACGCTGCTATCTGCTGACCGATGGAACGCGGTTGGACGAATTGAAAGAACTGGCCGGCCCGGCCAATTTGCACGAAATCATGAAAAGCGGCGGGAAGATCCTTTTCACAAACTTGTCCGGGACTGACCCAGGCAGGTAAACCCGAAGGGAGCACAAATCAAAGATGATGTGGACGGCTATCGCGGCTGTACTGACGGTCCTGCTCGCAGGCTCGCTGGTGTATTGCGTGCTGGTGATGGTGGCCACCCGCCGCTACCTTCGTGTGAAGCCGCCCGCCGCCGCCGCCCAACCCCCGGCCAGCCTGCTCAAACCCCTTTGCGGCCATGATGAGGGCCTGGAAGAGAACCTGCGCAGCGTTTTTGTTCAGGACTATCCCGATTACGAAGTCATTCTGGCTGTGCACCGTGTTGAAGATCCGGCAACGCCCGTCGCTGAAAAAGTGATGAAAGCCTTTGCGGGCAAGGTGCCCTCGCGCCTGATCGTGACAGGCGACTCTCCCATCCCCAATGCCAAAGCATACAGCCTGAACCGGCTGGTGCGCGAGGCGCGGCATGAATTGCTCGTAATGTGTGACAGTGACGTGCGAGTCAATTCGGACCTGCTTTCCATCTTGGCGAGAGAATTTCAAGATGAGCGCGTGGGGTTGATTACCTGCCCCTACCTGGCCGTGGCCGGGAACAGCATTTGGTCGCACCTGGAAGCCCTGGGCATGAACACGGAACTGCTTGGCGGGGTGGTGGTGGCCCGCATGGTGGAAGGGATGCGTTTTGCGCTGGGCTGCGCGCTCGCCATACGCCGTTCCGTGCTGGACGCCATGGGCGGCTTTGGATACCTTCAGGAGTTTCTGGCCGAGGACTTTGTGATCGGGCAGCGCACCGCCGCAATGGGGCATGAGGTGCTGCTGTCTTCTTCCATCATTCAGCACCGCATCGGCAGCCAGGCCATGATGCACAACCTGGCTCATCGCCTGCGCTGGGCCCGCAGTACCCGGCGCTCCCGCCCTGCCGGCTACTGGGGGCAGATCTTCACTTATCCGTTCCCGATTGCTCTGCTGCTGTGGGCGGTGCACCCTTCTACATGGCCGCTGCTGGTCGTCACGGTGGCCCTGCGGGCCGGCGCGGCCGTAGCGACACAAGCTTTCATCCTGCATGACCCTCTTTTCTTCAAAGAATTGTGGTTGCTTCCTATCCAGGATGTTCTTGGGTTCCTGGTATGGATGGGCGGATTTCTAGGCGATACCATTGTCTGGCGCGACCGCAAATGCACCGTTCTGCGCGACGGCCGACTTCATGTGAATCCCTGACCGGAAAAGAAAACCCCCGCAGGCGGGTGCCCCGGGGGGTCATCAATGGAGTGTGACTTGGAATGCTACTTGCTGGTGCTTGGGCAGGTTTCTGAGATCATTTTCACGCTCTTTACTTCGAACGTGCTCTGTGCCCCGGCTCCGGTGGCGCCGGCAGCGCCTGTAGTGCCCGCTGCGCCGGTCGTGCCCGTGGTGCCGGTCGTGCCCGTGGCGCCGCTCGGCGTGGTGCCGGCAGCGCTCGCTTCGGAGCTGGACCCCATGATCTTCACCTGATGGCCCACATGTTCACTCAGTTTGGAAGTGTCGCCGGCCAGTTGGTAAGTCTTGCCCGAAGCCTGATCGGTCAAGGTAAAGTTACCGGCAGAACCGCTCACACAGCCCTCAATGCTCTGGCCTTCCTCAGAAGAGGTGGTCTGGGTGGTCTGCGAGGTGGTTGTCGTAGTGGACGAAGTGTCAGGAGTCTGGCTTGAGGGCGAAGTGCTTTGTGGCGACGTGCTGCTGGGAGTGGTTGATTGTGGACTGGAGCTGGAAGGTGAGGTGCTGCTGGGTGTCTGAGAACTCGGTGTTGAGCCTGTCTGCGCAACGACCCAGACGGCTGACAGCAGCAGGACCGCTGTGATTAGATATGCCTTTCTCATTCAATTTCCTCCTGGTACTTTCCGGCCTTTACAACCCTGGCCTTTGAGTGTCGGGAAGTGGCGACCTTCCCTTAGATAGTGAGAATATGTGCGGGTTTGCCTCAGCGGCCGTGTTTGAGCAAAAGAAGCGGAGCTGCTGAATTTTGGGTCTTGAGCAGGCGAGCGCGAATTGACATCTCCGGGCTCGATCGGACTAAGGGGACTAAGCCCCGCTCATTGGCGATGAATGTAATTTCGCAAGGAAGACACAAAGTCGCGGTGCGAGTCCTAAGCAACGCGCCGATATTTCCGGTCCTCGATGAGTTTGGCCAGCCAGGCTTTGGCTTTCTTTTCCGCGGCCGCCTGGGTCTGTGCTTCTCCCGAACCAAGCTTCTGTTCCGCCGGCTTGACCCGATAGATGGTGAATTTCCATTTCGACCGGAGCTGGGTCAGCGGATCCACCGGCTGCTCCAGATCATAAGCAAAATCGCCTTCATGTATGCGCATGGCCTTCTTCTGCCCCCCTCTACACCTAGATGCGCAAGCCTCCGCCGCGGTGGTTGAAGATCCGCCCTGTAATAGAAACAGGCAGGAGCGAAACGGCCCCTGCCTGATGGTCAAACCCGAGCTGAATTCACTCAGGGCATCTGGACCTGGGCCTCGCGCGCATTGCGCGACCGGCTTTGCGCGCTGATTTTGGGAACGTATGAGCAGCAGGGATCTTCGGCGAAGATGTCTCCGGTGAGCGCATAGGCGCGCGCCCGGGAACCGCCGCAGATCTCCTTGAACTCGCACTCGTAGCATTTGCCGCGCAGATTGCCTGTGTCCCGCAAGGCCACAAAGAGCTCTGAATTGCGGTAGATCTCAGTGAGACTCTGTTTCCGTACGTTTCCCCCGGTCATCGGGAGAAAGCCGCTGGGGTAAACCTCTCCGATATGAGAAACGAAGACAAAGCCCTTTCCGTCATTGATGGGAAGAACGCCGGGTATGCTCTTTTCTGATCCGGACATCAGGTCCGCGACCGGGGTGTTTTTTTTCCTGCTGCGCTGTTGCAGGACGAATCGGCGGTAATGCTGCGCCTCTGTGGTCTTGATCTTGAACGGCATCTCCTGGGAGAACCGGTACAGCTTGGCGAAAGCCTCTTCAAACTCCTCTGCCGTGGGCAGGCCTTCCGTCTGGCCGCGTCCCGTGGGAACAAGAAAGAAGAAGCTCCACAATACCAGTTTAAAATTCCTGAGCAGAGCGGCCATATTTTCCAGATCGTGAAGATTCCGGTGTGACACGCTGGTATTCACTTGAATCGGGATTCCCGCTTCGTTCGCCCATTGGATGGCCTGCAGGGTACGGGCGTAGGAGCCTTCTACGCCGCGCCAGGCGTCGTGCAGCTCAGGCACTGAACCATCGAGGCTGACCGCCAGCCGCGACAGGCCAGAGCGCTTGAGTTCAAAAATGGCTTCGCGCGTAAGCAGAGGGGTGGCGCTGGGCGTCATGGCGGGATGCAGGTTATAGGACGCGGCGTAACGGACGAGATGGTAGATATCGGCGCGTTTAAGCGGGTCGCCGCCGGTGAAGATGAAAATGGGGGGCCGCAGGTCCGCGATATCCCGAATCAGTTTTTCCGATTCTTGCGTGGTCAGTTCCAGCGGATGCCGCAGCGGCTGTGCGCAGGCCCGGCAATGGCAACAGGCCAGGTCGCAGGCCTGGGTGGCTTCCCAGATGACGATTAACGGGCATTTGTTCAGATCAAAATTGAGATTCATTACCGGTCACCCCAATAGTCCCTTTGTCCAAATCTCCACCGAAGCACGATGCTAATTGCTCTGGCACTTGCACGATGTGACTAGTGTCACACCTGTTCCCGCCCTTCCCCACGGGGGAGAACCAGGGCGCCGAAACGCAGCAAAGACAATAGTTTCAACGTGACCCGCGTCACAGAAAGCACCGTTGCGGTTCACACATAATCTCCAGTCGAGCCGGGGGAGGAGCGACCCAGGCCGGAAACAGGGCGACAACAAAAATCCGGGTCCAACGCCCTTCACCGGGACTACAAAGTCCGCCGGCAATTCCGGCCTGGGCCGCGCAGAAAGGCCCTTCGATTCAGCCAAAGGGGGATCATCCATGAAATCCATTCTTCGCAAACTCGCGTTGCTGGGGCCGGCGCTGGCCCTGGCCGTCATACC
>DATIWA010000634.1:0-3823 GCA_035465515.1 Candidatus Limnocylindrales bacterium
GACCGGTGACGGTCTGCTGACGGCCCTGCGCGTGCTGGATGTGGTCTGCCGCAACGGTAAGCCGCTGGCAGATCTGGTGGCTGACCTCAAGATTTTTCCCCAGACCATCAGGAATGTGCGGGTGCGGGAAAAGATACCTCTGGACCAACTGCCTGAGGTGGTGGCGGCGATGCGCCATGCCCAACAGGAACTGAACGGCAACGGCCGGATCAACGTGCGTTATTCAGGGACGGAAGCGCTGGCGCGAGTGATGGTTGAGGCCTCTTCAGAAGCCACAGTGCAGCGGCTGGCCGGCAGCATTGCAGCTGCGATTGAGAGCACGCTGGGCGTGAGGACGACCTGAGCCGCTTTCCGCTTGCTGTGATATCGGTTCCCCCGGCTGGTATGACGTTGGAAGTCCTTTCAGTCGTGAGGAAACAGCAGGTCGGCATTCCAGGGCAGCTTTGCATTCAACCTTTCTTTGAGCTGCTTCTGCTCCTGGGCTGTCATGGAGTGGAAACGCACTCCCGCCTTTCCCGACGCATCAGACCAAACGATCGTGCCAACGACGTGAAGGAGCCGGTCAGCGTCAGGAAGCGGGAAGTTTACGCTGATGATTCCTCCCGGCGGCAGGGGCTCTGGTCCGGAAAGGCAAAGGCCGGTCTGGCTGATATTGGCAATTACGGATTGGCCGATCGCGCGCTGTCCTCCGCGGTACAACAATGTACCGGCCATGGGCCGCAGCGCGACCACGTGGCGATATGATGCGAAACGCTCCCGCGCCATGCTGGTATAGGCCGCTCTCAGCCCTTTTGACAGGACGTCGGCATTCAGCGGCTTGCTCACGGTGAAGTGGATCCGCTTGCCTTTGATTTCCCGGGGTCTCAAGTCACGAAGAATCACCATGGATATGCCGCGCCACCGCGTGTCATTTCGCAGGCAGGCAAGCTGAGGAGCGCCGGGAGCATCATAATCGCACAGCACCAGGTCGAACCTGCGCGCCCGGACCAGATGGTCCAGATCCGCGGCGCTCGCCGCCGATTGAAGTTCAATGCCGTATTCTTCAAAAACTTTTCTGACCGCTTCGAGGGGCAGAGGATCTTTGCTCAGAAGGAGCGCGGAAAATACGTTCTTGGGCGCCATGACTGCTTTCCTTTTCCAGGGCCCTGGGAAGCGGAGCGAAGACAGATTGAGTATTTCTTCCCGCAAAACTGGATTCTCCTTCCACTCACGATTTAATACCGTGACTGCTGTCACATTCCATCAGGCGAGCACATGGGATGTTGCCTGGATTTCTACCAAGGCCCCTTTGCGGCCGGCCCGGCGGTCATGCTTAGCACCCGGGAGTGAGAGTTGATGGGACCTCGGCTGTTCACGTATAGCGGGGACGTTCGAATGGAACCCTCCAAGCCACAGCGCGCACCGCTGCGCTGCTGGGAACGGCACGCTTTCATTGCTCAGGCAGGGCCAGTCCTCCGGCAAGTCGAACCGTCTCTAATTCCCTTGCGCACAATGAGTTCCCATGGATGACAGGTTACTTCCTGACAACTTTCCTGCTGTGTCGAGAGTAACTCCTGCGCCAACAGGTGGTATGTTAACCTTGGCCATTCGCCATTCTTGTACCGCGCTACCGGCAGGCGCCAGCAGCCGCGAATACGCATGTTTGCCGGCCGGGTGCGCACCAGGTTGATGCGCTGGAGCAGGTATTTGAAACCTTTCGAAAAAGTGCCGGCGGAGATCCAGGAAACTCTCAGCAAGCCCATCTGCAAACTGGGGCTCAAACTGGAGGGTTCGCCGGTGGAGCGCTTTGTTCAGCAGCTCTATCGCGAACTGGACCGAAAGGGCCTGAAGAAGTTTCACCCTCTCTGCTATCTCACGGATGAATGGGGATGCCCTTCCGGCGAACCGATCATTGGGATTCCCTTTTATCTGGCGGATGCCGGGCTATCAGAGATTGAAAGGGAGATGAATGACCTTGAGGAGCCGCGCCAGATCATGATGTACCTGCGGCATGAAGCGGGTCATGCCATCAACTACGCCTACGCGCTCCACAAGACGGCGGAGTGGAAGCAGCTTTTTGGGCCTTATCGCAAACCGTATCGCGACTTTTATCGTCCCATCCCCTTCTCGCGCCGCTTTGTCCGCCACATGGAAGGCTGGTACGCGCAGAAGCATCCTGATGAAGATTTTGCCGAAACGTTTGCCGTGTGGCTTACTCCAGGCTCACGCTGGCGCAAGCGTTACAAGGGCTGGCCGGCTCTGGAAAAGCTCCGTTACGTGGACCGCATTGCCCGGCAATTCGGCACAACCGACCCGGTGCGCCCGCGCGGCCGTCCTGACGTGACCGTGGAGGAAATGGACACCACGGTGGCGGAATTTTATGAAATGACGCTGAGCGAGCAGCCCTCGCCAGGGGACCTGGCGCTGGATACCGACCTTGAAGACATCTTCAAAACGGGGCGACGCAGGAAAAACGGGGTGCGCCCGGCGGTCGAACTCCTGCGAGAAAACCGGAAGGCGATTGTGGACAAGCTTACGTACTGGACGGGCGTGCAACGCCCGCTGGTGCGAAAGCTGGTGGAATCCATAGAATCGCGCGTAGCGGAACTCAACTTGCGATCGAATCTGAAGCAGGAAAACGAGCACCTTACAGAGATCACCGTGTATGCCACAGCCCTGGCCATGAACTACATTGCACGAGGAAAATTTGTGCACACGTGATGGCGGTATCGCTGGACCTGGAATGGCACGGCAAAAGAATTTGCCCGTAAGTGATTGAATTATGGACAAGAAGCTCACAATCGCAATCCTGTATGAGAACTGGTGGGAGAAAGATGATCCTCCTCCCGAGCCGGAAAAGCGCAAACGCGGGACCGGCAAGCGCCGCAAAAAACGAGAGAAGCATGACCGCGAAGAGGTTTTTGAGGCGCTGGAGAAGCTTGGTCATGAGCCCAGCTACCAGCTTCTGGACGGTGAAGACAAGACGCTCACCGGGCTGTCGCGCTGCGAAGCTGACATGTTCTTCAACCTGGTGGAGTCCTATGCCGGCGACGACACCAAAGAGATGAACGTGGCGGCCTACCTGGATCTCATTGGGCGCCCTTATACCGGCGCCAGTCCGCATGCGCTCTACCTTGCGCAGGACAAAGGCCTGGCCAAGAAGCTGTTCCATTTCCACGGCATTCGCACCCCTTACTTCGCCACATGCTACCGTGGCACACTGGACCATTCGCATGACGTCAAATTTCCCCTGATCGTCAAGCCCGTCTCCGAGGACGGGTCGCTGGGCATCGATAAGGACGCCGTGGTGGACAGCGTAAAGGACCTCATGCAGCGTATTCAGTACGTGCAGGAAGAATTCGATTGCCCTGCCCTGATCGAAGAGTACATTGAAGGCCGCGAGATTTATGCCGGGATCATCGGGAACCAGCGCCCGGAAGTCCTGCCGTTGATCGAGCTTGATCTCTCGCGCCTGCCCGCGGGCATGCCCAAGGTGGCGGGCACGGAGGTGAAGTGGGAGAAGGACAGCGAAGCCTACAAGGTGACCAAGTCCGCTCCCGTGGAAGATCTGGACGAAGAGATCACGGACCTGCTCAACAGCACTGCCCTGGCCGCGTACAGGATCCTCCAACTCCGGGATTATGGGCGCATTGACATGCGGCTTACGGACAAGGGCGAGGTTTACGTGATTGAAGCCAATCCGAATCCCTGGCTCTCCAGCGATTCCGAATTTTTCATGTCCGCCAGGAAGTCAGGGCGCTCTTACGCGGAAATGATCGAAGAGATCGTGGAATTGGCGCGCACCGACCGCCGCCGTCGCGACCGTTTTCGCAGTTCCTGATCC
>DATIWA010000635.1:0-7816 GCA_035465515.1 Candidatus Limnocylindrales bacterium
AACCGGCCGCCACACCTGCCCGCCATCCACGGTCTTCCAGATGCCGCCTCCGGGAGTGCCGAAATAGAAAGTGTTGGGATCGCCGGGCACTCCGGCCACGGCTGTCACTCTGCCGGCGCGAAAGGGGCCAATCAGTCGCCAGCGCAGCCCGGAGAACTGCGTGTTTTCGGGTTGGGCCCCGCCAAAAAGCTTGAGCGGCAGCACGGCAAGAATGAATCCGGCGAATACTGACAATATAAAGAGCGGCAGGCGTCGGCTTGAAGTCAGTTGCATTCAGGATCTCCGTTTACGTCAATCAGTATACGGGCGTTGGCTGCGGCAGCTGCCTGGTTTTCGATCCGTGCCGGCGCGAGCCACGCGTCCGTGCGGCCCCTCGCCATGATTTTTCTCATCAAGAAGCTGCTTTTTTGACAAAATAGAATCCCATCTTTACTTTCAAGGCGGCCAAACCGGCAGATGACTCCCATTTTGGAGGTGCGAAACCTGGTCAAGGATTTTCCCGGCCAACGCGCGGTTGCGGGCATCTCGCTTTTGATTGAGCAAGGAAGTTTTTTCTCGCTGCTGGGTCCTTCCGGTTGCGGTAAAACCACCACGCTGCGCCTCATCGCCGGGTTCGAGGAATGCACATCCGGTGAAGTGCTGCTCAAGGGCGCGGTGGTCAATCAGCGCAAGCCTTACCAGCGGAACGTAAGCACCGTCTTCCAGAATTACGCCTTGTTCCCTCATCTTTCAGCGCGCGGGAATATCGAGTTTGGCTTGCGGCGGCAGGGCATTCAAGACATCGAATCGAGAGTCCAGGAGGTGATCAAGCTGGTGGGCCTCCAGGGGAAGGAATCGCGCCGCCCCGCGCAGCTTTCCGGAGGCGAACGCCAGCGCGTCGCTCTTGCCCGCTCCCTGGTGCTTCAGCCGGACGTCCTGCTGCTCGATGAACCGCTGGCCGCGCTCGACCCGAAGTTGCGCAAACAGATGCGGGTGGAACTCAAGGCCATGCAGCGCCGTGTGGGCATTACCTTTCTGCTGGTCACGCATGACCAGGAGGAGGCGCTTTCCATGTCTGATCAACTGGCCGTCATGAACGAAGGCCGCATTGAGCAGGTGGGAACGCCCGAGGAGGTCTATCTTCGCCCGCAGACGCGGTTCGTTGCCGGGTTTCTGGGCGCCGTCAACTGGATCGGCAACGTCGGAATCCGTCCGGAGGCCACGCGCATCGCCCACAAAGCAGAACCCGGGAGCGCACGCACGTCCCCGGCCACGGTAACGGACTCGCTGTTCCTCGGCGACCGTGTGCACGTCCGGGTACGCCTTGCCAGCGGGGAAGAAGCGGTGGCGCAGGTGAATCGCGGTTCCACTTTTCAACCGGGGCAGCCGGTGCATATCTGCTGGAACCCTGCTGACGAAATGATCTTCCCGTGAAGCTGCGTTCATGGTTCCTTTTACCGGCATGGCTGTGGATGGCCGTGCTCTTTGCCGGGCCATTCATCATCGTGCTGGCCTATAGCTTCCTGACGCGCGGCGTGCTTGGGGGCGTGGAGCCGCCCTGGACTTCCGAAAGCTACCGGCGGCTCGCGGACCCGCTTTACCTGGAGGTCCTCCTGCGCTCCTTTGTGATGGCCCTGGCGGCCACCGCAATATGCCTGGTGTTTGCTTTTCCCGCTGCGCTGTTTATCTCAAGGTCTGCGAAGCACAAGAACCTTTATCTTCAGCTTGTGATGCTGCCGTTCTGGACCAGCTTCCTGGTCCGCACTTACGCGTGGCTGTTTCTGTTGCGGGACACCGGCCTCATCAATACGGCGCTCCAGGCGGTGGGAATCATACATAGCCCGCTTCCTCTGCTCTACAACGATGGCGCCGTGCTGCTGGGCCTGGTGTACGGTTATCTGCCGTTCATGGTGTTGCCGATCTACGCCACGCTGGAACGTCTTGATCCCGCGCTCACGGAAGCCGCCGCCGACCTGGGCGCGCGCCCGCTGGCAACGGTGTTCCGCGTCATCGTGCCGCTCTCACGGCCCGGCATCATCGCCGGCTCGGTGCTGGTGTTCATTCCCTGCCTGGGCGCGTATCTCACGCCTGACCTGCTGGGCGGCGGCCGCACGGTGATGGTCGGCAACCTGGTGCAGAACCAGTTCACCACCGCGCGCGACTGGCCTTTCGGCTCCGCCGTTTCCATTCTTCTGACTCTGCTGGTCATGCTGCTGGTGTGGGGCTTTCTCCGGCGGGAAAGCGAGCAGCTTGTATGAGACGATGGCTGGCCGTCTATGCGGTGGCGTTCTTCGCCTTCCTGCACCTGCCTCTGGTGACGCTTGCGCTGTTCAGCTTCAATTCATCGCGATTCACCGTGTGGGAGCACTTTTCCCTTGTCTGGTACCGCGCCATGTTCCGCGATCCGCAGTTGCTGGAAGGCGCGTGGAACAGCGTGGTAATCGCGCTTCTCGCCACCGCCATCTCCACCGTGGCCGGAACACTCTGCGCTTACGGGCTCTGGAAGCGCAATTCGCGCCTGCTTACCGGCACGCTCTATTTGTCACTGGTCACGCCGGAGATTGTGACCGGCGTTTCGCTGCTGGCGCTCTTCCAGTGGAGTTTCCGCTGGCTGCACTGGCATCTCGGGCTTTACACGGTGGTCCTGGCCCATGTTGCGTTCTCCATTGCTTATGTCGTGATCGTGGTGTCTGCCCGTTTGCGCGCCATTGCCCCCAGCCTGGAGGAGGCCGCAATGGACCTGGGAGCCAATGAATGGCAGGCGTTCTTTCATGTCATGCTGCCCGCGCTGGCGCCGGCGGTCATCGCCGCCGCGCTGCTCGCGCTGACGGTCTCTTTCGATGACTACGTGATCACCAGCATGGTGGCCGGGGTGGATTCGCAAACGCTGCCCATGGTGATTTATGCCATGGCGCGGCACGGGGCCAGCCCCGTCATTAACGCCATTTCCGCTCTGGTGACGGTGGTCTTCGGGGGCTTGATCCTGATTTCCCAGAAGGTGCGCGAATCATGAACCGGCGGATGTTTTTGCTGGGCATGGCCGCGTTGGCGGGCTGCGCGCGCGACCGCAGGCCCCGCCTCAACGTGTACAACTGGTCAACCTACGTGGCGCCGGACACCATTTCCAGCTTCGAAGACGAGTTTGGCGTGCGGGTGCGCTACGCCACCTATGAGAGCAATGAGGAAATGCTGGCCAAGGTCCTGAGCGGCAACTCCGGCTGGGACGTGGTGTTTCCAACCTACAATCGGGTGCAGCCCATGCGCGAGTACGGGCTGCTTCAGCCGCTCCGGCATGAATGGCTGCCGGGGCTCAGTAATCTGGATCCCCGTTTTCGTTCGCCTGCGTGGGACCCCGGACTCCAGTGGGCGATGCCGTACATGTGGTTCTCCACCGGCATCATCTACAATCGCGAACTCCAGCCTGCGCTCACCCGCTGGGCGGACTTGTGGAATCCGCGCCTGAAGAACCGCCTGACCATGCTGGACGACCCGGAGGACATGCTGGGGGCCTGTTTGAAGAAGCTGGGTCTGCCATTCAGCAGCACCGACCCGGGAGAATTGCGGCGCGCGGAGCAGGAAGCCCTCGCCCAGAAGCCGCTCTTGCGCGCTTATCTTAACGCGGAAGTGCGCGACCAGCTGGTCTCCGGAGACGTGCTTGCCGCACAGCTCTGGTCCACAACGGCCCAGCAGGCAATTGATGCGGCGCCGAACCTGGCCTTTGCTTATCCTGCCGAAGGGTTTCCTTTCTACTGTGATTGCGCGGTGGTCCTGCGCGAGAGTTCTCGCAGCCGCCTGGCCCACCAGTTTCTGGATTACCTGTTGCGCCCCAAAGTCTCTGCCGCGATTGCCGGCTATACGCGGACCGCCACGGCGAATGGAGCGGCGCACGCGTTGCTGCCGCCGGAGACGCGCAATAATCCCACCCTTTATCCTCCAGAGGACATTTTTCGTCGCGGCGAATGGCCGCGCACGTTGCCTCCGGCCGCCCAACGCTTGCGCGATCGCATCTGGACTGAGATAAAGTCCGCTTAAAAGAACATCATGCACTCTGATAGCATGGTGCGGGTGAATTCCATGACTCGTGAAGCCGTGATTGTTGATGCCGTGCGCACGCCCCTTGGTCGCCGCGACGGCATGTTGAAAGACTGGCACCCCGTGGACCTGCTTGCGCATGTTCTGGGCGGATTGGTGCAGCGAAACAAGCTCGACCCGGCGCTGATTGATGACGTCATTGCCGGCTGCGTGATGCAGGTGGGCGAGCAGGCTGCGAACGTCGCGCGCAACGCGGTGCTTGCGGCAGGATTTCCCGAATCGGTCCCGGCAACCACGGTGGACCGCCAGTGCGGCTCGAGCCAGCAGGCTGTCCACTTTGCCGCCCAGGGAGTGATTGCCGGAAGCTACGATGCGGTGATCGCCTGCGGCGTGGAAAGTATGACCCGCGTGCCCATGGGTTCCTCCGCCGCCTCCGGCCCGGGGAAGCCGTTTGGACCGGCCATGATGCGGCGCTACAAGAACGCGCATTTTAACCAGGGCATCAGCGCGGAGATGATGGCCGAAAAATGGAAGCTGGACCGCACCAGCCTGGACCAGTACAGTCTGGAGAGCCATCGCCGTGCGGCTCATGCCAGCGACCAGGGATGGTTCTGCCGTGAAATCCTGCCTACGCCGGTGCAGACTGAGAATGGCCGCCAAAACGTTACCCACGATGAGGGGATCCGCGCCGGAACGACGCTGGAAAAAATGGCCACGCTCAAGACCGTCTTCAAGCCGGATGGAGTCATCACGGCGGGCAATTCTTCCCAGATCACCGATGGCGCATCAGCAGTGCTGGTCATGGAGCGCGGCACGGCGGAAAGGCTCGGCTTGCGGCCCATGGCCCGCTTTGTCGGCTTTGCGCTGGCCGGCCAGGACCCCGTGCTGATGCTCTCAGCGCCCATTCCCGCCACCCGGCGCATCCTTGAGCGCACCGGGCTGAAGCTTGATCAGATGGACCGCGTTGAAATTAACGAGGCCTTCGCCAGCGTGGTGCTGGCCTGGCAGAAAGAAACCGGGGCTGACATGGCTAAAGTCAACGTCAATGGCGGAGCCATCGCGCTGGGACATCCCCTGGGCGCAAGCGGCGCCCGCTTGATGGCCACGCTGGTGCACGAACTGGAACGTTGCGGCGGCCGCTATGGCCTCCAAACCATGTGCGAGGGCGGCGGCCTGGCCAATGCCACCGTTATCGAACGGCTTGCATGACACCGGCGTCAACCATGTTGACCATAAATCCAGCTTTTTACGCTTAGCCAGCAAGCGATGACCGCACTGGCGCCAGGTTTTGGTCGCGTCCGGCCTTCTCCCTTGCATCATGTTGCTTCTGCTGTGGTGGCGGGCCGCTCGGGTATTCCGAACCTGCTTGCCCGCGGAGAGGATGGAAAATCCGCTCAGGACTTGGTCGTATACCTGCTGCAAGATCTGCACACGCGCACCCGGTCTGTGGAGCCAGGACTTTTCGCCCTGTAGTCCTCCGCGTCGAGAAGCCGAAAGCCCGGACCCAGAAAACGGAAGAATATTCCGCCGGCACTGCTCAACCGGCCCATCGCCCGGCCACCTATCCCTTCCAGGCAGGACGTCCCTTTCCACTTTGCAGGCCGAATTGCTTCGGCGTATTCCTGGAACAAGCTTTCGAATCCATAGAGGACTTGTAGTTATCGGTATGCGATACATTCGGGAACCTTAATGCATGATGCATTCCGGTCATGCCCGCGGCTCAGATGGCAAAGTAACGCTTAGCTTCCGGCTGCTGATCTACAGACTCGAAAATGGTTTCGAATCCAGAGAACCCGAGGCGTTCCTCCTCGATTCCTGCTGTATTCATCCACTTTCAGTCTCTAATCTTCGCTTTAATCTTTACGAGCCGAACTGGAAAGGTCTACCCGTAATTAGAGGAGCTGCGGGCGGCTCAGCTTTATCCTGAGTTTTAAAACGATGGCTGTGCCAAACGAAGTAAAGCCATGGGGGCCTTGTAGGCTTTAAATGACAATAGCGGCGCGAAGTTTAGTACCTGCGGGTGAGAGCTTCTAGCTCAAGCTTTCCCAAATCAAGAACCGACACATCATCTACAACAGTTTTTATCTAATGCACTATTGCGGCGCAAATTGTTCACTGGTAGCATTCTCCTCGGAAGGAGCTATATGGATACGCAACAGATCATTTCGGAGTTGGAAGCTGAACGGGACCGCCTGGACCAGGCAATTGCTGCTCTGCGCGGATCCCTCGGAGGCCGTCGCGGTTTGGCAGGCGTGAGCGTCGGTCGGGGAAGGCGCGGGCGCCGTCATCTGAGCGCTGCCGCCAAGAAGCGCATTTCAGAGATGATGAAGAAGCGCTGGGCGGAACGTAAGCGAGCAATGAAAGCTGCTTGAAGATCGTTATGGAAAAGGTATAAAGCGGGCCGCGTGGGGCGGCCCGCTTTATTTGTGGCAAAAGTTGTCCCGGCCCGGCCGGGGCGTGATTGTTGGAGCCAAGTCCGGACGAATTTTCAAAATCAGCGCTGGTTGTGGTTGAATAGGCGGGATGTCCCGCACCCTTCTTTTTCTGCTGGCGCTGCTCTGTTGTGCGCCACAAATTCATGCGCAAGATAATTATGAGATCCAGGTCTATGGCTCCGACACGGTTGCGCCCGGAGCCACCATGGTGGAGTTTCACACGAATTACACCGCGCAGGGGAGCAAACTCGCGGTCAATGGCGTGGCGCCTACAAATCACGCTATTCACGAGACTATTGAGATTACCCAGGGATGGAATGACTGGTTTGAAACCGGCTTTTATATTTTCACCAGCGCCCGCTCCGGCGATGGATGGGATTGGGTGGGAGACCATATCCGGCCCCGTTTTCGTGTTCCGGAAACGTGGCATTGGCCGGTCGGGGTGAGCCTCTCCAACGAGATCGGATACCAGCGGGCCAGGTTTTCCGAGGATACCTGGACGTGGGAGATGCGCCCGATCGTTGACAAGAAATTGGGCCCCTGGTACTTGGCCTTTAATCCGACTATTGACCGGTCTTTTCATGGTCCGGGAGTACGCCAGGGCTTTGGATTTTCTCCCAATGCGAAGATCTCTTACGACTTTTCCAAACTGGTCAGCGGTGGCCTGGAGTACTATGGCGCGGTTGGACCTATTGGCGGGTTTGACCCCCTGTCCGAACAGCAACAGCAGTTTTTCCCTTCGCTTGACCTCAATGTGTCGCCGGACTGGGAACTGAACTTTGGGGTCGGCTGGGGCGCCACCCGTTCCACGGACCACCTGATCGTAAAGGCCATCATCGGCCGGCGCTTCACCTGGGGGCGGGCGAAGGCAAACTCCTCCTGGTAACCTGCGTCTGCACTATAATGCTGCGCTTAACGCCGGTATCTTCGAGGTCCAGATGCTTCGCTACCTTCTCATTTTTTCGGTGTTCCTTCTGTTCACGATAATCGAGGTCTATTGCCAGGACCGCTCTTACGGCCGCTCCATGGTAATTACAGATCGTGGCATCGTAGCCACCAGTCACTATCTGGCCTCCCAGGCGGGCGCGCAGGTACTGGCGAAGGGCGGCTCGGCCATGGACGCTGCCATTGCCGCCAACGCGGTGCTGGGCGTCACCGAACCCATGATGAATGGAATGGGCGGTGATCTATTCCTCCTCTATTGGGACGCAAAAACCGGCAAGCTCTACGGCCTGAATGCCAGCGGCTGGGCCCCTGAGAAACTGACCATTGCGTTCCTGGGGCGGGAAGGCTTAAACGCCATGCCGCGCGCAGGCATTCACTCCGTGACTGTACCCGGAACCGTGGATGGCTGGAGCAAAGCCCACCAG
>DATIWA010000636.1:0-5474 GCA_035465515.1 Candidatus Limnocylindrales bacterium
CAGGCTGAAACTCCCAAAGCAGATTTCCTGCGCAAGTTCAAACTGCTCCGGCAGCATGCGACGGAAATTCTGTTTATTGTACGGTAAACAGGCAAAAGTCAGTCAACACCAGCAGTTGTTGTCCCAGGTACCTGGCAACCAAGGAGTGAGTATTCAGGCGTTTTCCTTTACGGCACACGGTCGCGTTCTTGAAGACTGCCCGCCCGGGGCAGTTAACGCATGTGCCATCCCCTGCGGAGGACATGGCATCCCAAGGAAAAGCCAACAAGACAGAATCTCACTTGCAAAAGCGGCCCGCGGGGCCGCGTGGAGGAGCAATTTTGACACGAAAGAGTTTGTGGATATCGTTCGCCTTCACGGCGATGCTGGGACTGGCTGCAGCCCAGACTACCGGCAGCCCGGCAGGGACAGGAACAACAACCACGACAGCCCCTGGCGCGAGCACAGCCGGATCCCCGGCCCCGGCCCAGGGAATCCCGGGTGCAACCCAATCCAAGACGCCACCAGTAACAGGTGCTACACCATCGCAAACCACGACGACTACTCCAAGCCAGAGCACTACGACAACTCCGAGCCAAAGTACTATCACAACGCCCAGCCAGGGCGCGAGCACGACAACGCCCAGCCAGGCGGCGCCTTCTCCAACTCCGATGGGAAGCACCTCTCCGGCCACGATCAACACTGTTACTGGTCCGTGCAGCGCCAGCGGAACCAGCAGCACAACCACCGGCTCAACCACAGCCAGCACGGGCCCGACTTCTGCAACCGGCATGGGCGCTTCAACCACGGCGGGCACCGGCGCTTCGCAACCAAGCGGGACATCGGCAACAGTGGCCAATCCGTGCGTACCGGGAAGCACCATACCCTCCTCCGGAACGAGCAGCCCTACAACGACCACCACGCCGGGAACGACAACGCCTCCAGCGACCGTACCCAGCACCAGCAATCCGCCGGGCGGCTCATCGAATCCGCCCCAGCGCTGAACTGGCTGTACCCCCTTGCACACGCCAAAGAAAAGGGCTGCACGAATGCAGCCCTTTTAATTTGCTCTTGAATTTCTCTACTGGCCGGTTACAACCACTGGCACAACGGTTCCCGCCGAGCTGTCGCCGAGCATGCCAAGCATCTTGATGGGCTGGCCGGTGAGCACGGTTACGCGAAGGCTGGCCGTGGCAGCCGGAGTGCTGGTAACCAGGTCCGCAATATCACGAACGATCTGGCTCCGGGCAGGAAGGAGCAGGGTCGGAGCTGTTGCCAGGGAATTTCCGGACGCATCCAGAAGCTCGATCTTTACTGTATCGTCCACCTTGGCGGTATTCTGCAAGGAAATGCCGGTAAATTGCGTGCCTCCGGCCACGTACTTGAATGTCCCCACGTTGAAATGCTGCTGAGAAAACATGGGGTGAACAAGCGCCACTAAAGGATTACTCGACGTGCCGGGAGCGTCGCCAGTGCGGTCGTAGGTAAAGTATTCGACCGTTTCATTGGTGGTGGAATTGATGGCCCGCACCCGTTCGCCATCCAGTTGGAGTGTGGGAGCGGACACACAAGGATTTGAATGCGGGACGCAGGGTGACACTGTGACGTCAATCTGTGTAGGGGAAACAAGGGCCTGGGCCGTAATTACCGTGTCATTGATTGCAATCTTGGTGTTGGCGTCAAAACCGATACCGAAGACGGAGACGGTGTCGCCGTTGCTCACGACGCCGCCGCCAGGAATTACGTCCGTAATCGACAGTGTTCCGCCGATGGTCAAACTGCCGGGGATGTTTTCCTGGATCGTATAGGTAGTGCTGCCATTAATGAATATCGAAGATGCATCAAGAGCGACAGGAAAGGAAGAACCTGTCGCGGTAGAAGTGACAGGCATGGTCATGCTGAAAAGCGGATAATCCACGTCCGTGCCCAGGCTGGAATTCGGCGAGTCAATACTGATGCTGACATTGGTTCCGTTGACAACGGCAATGCCCACAGCCTGGCCAGAAGCATCATTTACCGCAACACCCCGAATCGGCCCTATCGGCCCGGCCGGCAGCGTTGGCCGAGTGCTGCTGTTGCCAATGGGCTTGGGTTCGGTAAGCAACAACTGATACTGGAAGATGCCTCCCGTCGGCACCGTGGCGCTGCCCACTTTCATCAAGAGCCCGGCGGAGGTCACTGGGGGAGTTGGCGTGGGAGTGGGTGCGGGGGGTGTAGGCGTGGGAGTCGGGGTTGGACCGCCTACGGCGCCGGAGCCACCGCCTCCACAACCAACACTGACAGCAAAAATGGAAATAAGGGCAAAAATGAAGATAGCGAGCGTCAACCTCTGGGGGCGTAGAGGGGGGAGACCGATGGGCATTTCAAAAGCTCCTGACTTAGCCTCTTGGTGGCCTGCTTCAAGCAATGCATTAGGTTAATGTTGTGCGCGGAAGGCTCTACGTATCAGTTCTTCCTTCACATAATAAGACACGCCACCCTTGCCTCCAGAACAAAAAAGAGGCCTGTACTATTAAGGGCATTAAAAGTGATGGTTTGATAGACAAAATTTTCAGCTAATGTCCCTGTCGGGCAAGTGCCATTTCCGCAGCAAGATAGCCACACATGCCGTGGACCCCTGCACCCGGCGGCGTGGAAGACGAACATAAATAGACACCCGGCAGCGGCGTCTTATAGAGACTGGCGGTGGGACGAAGGAAAAACTGGTCTAGCGTAGCGGCGCCGCCTCCAATGTCCCCCCCAACCAGGTTGGGGTTATGCTGCTCAAACTCTACCGGTCCCATGACGGACCTGGCCACGACGCAATCGCGAAAGCCGGGGGCGAAGCGCTCGACCTGCTGCTCAATTTTTTCTACAACGCTTCCCCGGAACCCATTGGGAACATGGCAGTAGCCCCAGGCTATGTGCTTCCCATCCGGGGCCCGTGTGGTGTCAAAAAGAGTGGGCTGGGCGAACAAAACAAAAGGTCGCTCGGCGACCTGCCCATGCCAGGCCTGCCGCTCAGAATCGCCAATCTGTTCCAATGAGCCGCCAAGATGGACCGTTCCCGCCAGGCGGCATTCCCTGGCGCGCCATGGGACCGGCTCGCTGAGCGCCCAGTCTATTTTGAAAACACCCAGGCCGTAACGGTAGCGCTCAAGCTTCTTTCGATATGCGGCCGGCAGGCGTCCCTCTGCGATCTTCAGCAGCTGGCGAGGAGTCACGTCCAGCAGAACGGCGCGGCGCCGGCCAAGCTGGTCCAGCGATTCCACCCGGAAATCGGTAATGACCCGGCCTCCCAGCGATTCAAGGTACGAAACCAAGGCCTGGGTAAGCTGCTGGGCCCCGCCGCGAACAAACGGCCAGTTCTCCGCGTGCCCGGCGATGGCCAGCATCATGGCCACGGCGCCGGTGGTGAGTTTTTCCAGCGGCAGCATGCTGTGCGCGGCAATGCCGGCGAACAGAGCGCGGGCCGGCGGCGTGCGGAAATAGGCCCGAGCCAGGCCCCAGGAGGAACGCATGCCACGCAAACCGAACCGGGCCATCAGGAAGGGATGATGTGGAATCCGTGGTACGGTGAGGGCCGAAGCGAAGAGGTCTTGCGCCGATGACGCGAAATCACCGATCAGCGATTCATAAGCATGTCCATCGCTCCCAAGCCGGGCAGCGGTTTCCGGCACGGATTGGTAAAGCAACGCAGCCGTGCCGTCGTCCAGAGGATGGGCCAGCGCGGCCGGAGGGCGAACCCATTCCAATCCATGCGCGGCGAGCGGAAGCGTGCGCAGAAACGGCGAGCACGCGGCCATGGGATAAACCGAGGAACAGACGTCGTGAACAAGGCCCGGCAGGGTGAGTTCAGCAGAACGCACACCTCCTCCGGGAGTGGGTGCCGCTTCCAGGACGGCCACTGACCAGCCAGCCTGCGCCAGACGAATGGCGGCGGCAAGACCGTTCGGGCCGGAGCCGACCACAACGGCGTCGCATTCAGGAATCAAGGGCACTACGCCAGCACCGGCTTGCCGCGGCGCATCATGCGGGCAAAATCACCCGCCGGCAGGGTGTTAAGAATGTCATTTTTGGTCAGCCATGCCCTGCGGAGTTGGAGCACGCCGTAACGGATTTTCTCCATGTGCGACGTGTGGTGTGAGTCTGTGTTGATCACAAACTTCACGCCTTTGGCTTTGGCCATGCGCAGATGAAGATCGCGCAGGTCGAGCCGGTCAGGATAAGCGTTGTGCTCCATGGCCACGCCGGCTTTGGCCGCGGCGGCGAACACCTGGTCGCAATCGAAACTATAGCCTTCGCGCCGCAGCAGGAGCCGCCCGGTAGGGTGCCCGATGATTGAGGTGTGCGGATTTTCGATGGCGCGCAGCAGGCGATCCGTCATTTGCGGTGAATCCTGGTTGAAATGCGAGTGCACGCTGGCGATCACCAGGTCCATTTGTTCCAGCACGGAGTCGGAAAGATCGAGTTCGCCGCCGGCCAGGATATCCACCTCAATGCCCGCGAAAACGGTGATGCCCCCGATCTTCTTTGCGGCTTTGCGGATGCGTTTGATGTGCTCTTCCGCGCGCTTGTCGTCAAGGCCGTTGACAAAGGCCAGGTTTTTGGAATGGTCGGTAATGGCCATGTACTTGTAGCCTCGCTCGCGCGCCGCAACGGCCATTTCTTCAATCGTGCACTTGCCGTCCGTTTCCACGGTATGCATGTGCACGTCGCCCTGGATGTCTTCCACGGTCACCAGTTCAGGCAGCCTGCCGGACTCGGCGGCTTCAATCTCGCCGTTGTTTTCCCGCAGCTCGGGAGGAATCCATTCCAGGCCCAGCTTCTTATAGATTTCCTGTTCGGTCTTTCCGGCGACCCGCTTCTCGTCAGCCATGCGCACCAGGCCGTATTCATTCAGGCTGTATCCCTGCTTCAACGCGCGCTGACGCAGTGAAACATTGTGGTTCTTGGAGCCGGTAAAGTACTGCAGGGCGGCGCCGAACGATTCCGGGGGCAGCAGCCGGACATCCACCTGCATGCCGCTGCGCAGCTTAAAGCTGACCTTGTTTTCGCCTTTGGCCAGGACTTCAAGGATCCCGGGAAAACTGAGGATCTGCTCAATCACCTTGTCGCGCTGCGTTTCGCTGCCGCAACATTTCCCGGTGACCAGCAGGTCCAAATCGCCGACGGTTTCCCGGCCCCGCCGCAGCGACCCCGCAGGGGTGACTTTATCCACTCCCGGGAGCCCTTCAAGCAGGCCAATCATCTTACCGGCGATCTCGTCAGCCACGTCAAGATGGAAGCGCCCGGTGATCTGGCGATAGCTCTCAATGGATTTGAGGATCTTCAGCTCGGTTTTCTCGCTGAGCCGCGGCAGGCCGCGCAGCTTGCCTTCGCTGGCGAGTTTGGCCACGCCGTCAATGTCGCAAATCTGGAAAGCGTCCCAGATCAGGGCTATGGTCTTGGGCCCGAGCCCGGAAATCTTCAGCAGTTCCAGCATGGACGGCCGGTATTTCTTGAGCATTTCCTCG
>DATIWA010000637.1:0-8194 GCA_035465515.1 Candidatus Limnocylindrales bacterium
AGGTAGGCAGGACCAGCAGCGCCCCAACCGGGGGGAGAAGCCCTGTCACCAGTCCACTGATCAAGGCCAGCGGCCAGACCACGCGGAAGAACTTTCCCCACTGGATGCGTCCAGGCAGCGTAGCGGATGGAAAGCCGGGAATGGGCGGAGGCACAGACGGCATCTGACTTGCCGGGGGAGGTGCATCCGTTCCCGGCCCGGCATTCTCCGCGGGCTGTTCCCGCTGGGTCACATTCACGCGAATCTGGGGCGCGCCGCATGAGGGGCAAAAGGGGGCCTGCCCATCTCCATTCAAGGCAGCGCCGCACCTGTAGCAGGTCTTTTCCACCCCTTCAAATTACAGGGAGCTTCCCCGACTTGGCAAACCGGCCGGGCGCGGAATTAAAGGCCCTGACGGACGGTCAGGCAACTTGCAGGAGCCTTTTGAGCGAGTTGAGCAGGGTCTGATCGTCGCCCTGCGGGAGTACAAGGTCAACGCCGGCGGGCAGGGAGTGGTCCACGATTCGACCTCTGACTACGAGGACCACGCAGATATCGCGGCGGATCATCTTCAGGGACTGGGCCACCGACCAGCCTTCCGTCACCATGAAATGCTCCTGGTCGAGCACCACCGCATTTACGTTGTTACCGACGCAGATCGCGACCGCGTGGTCGGGAGTAAAGGTGGTGATCAGGCGGAACCCGGAGTCCTTGAGCGATCGGGCCGTTTTGCTTTGCCGGCGGTCGGCAAGGAGCAGGATGGTGGCAAGTGGCTTCCTCATCGGACGATCAGCGCCATCCTCCTGCGGGCCTCAGGTCAAGTCCGACCAGGACGCGCTCTGTGTTGGAAAGGTCGCCGATGATCTTCTTAACCGGCGTAGGCAGGCGGCGGACCAGCGTAGGCACGGCAATGATCTGATCGCCGCTGGCCAGCTTCGGCCGTTCGAGAAGGTCCACCACCTGGATCTGATAGGCGCCCTGGAGGTGCTCTTCGCAGAGTTTCTTGAGGTTTTCGAAGGCCCGGATCGAAGTCGGCGTCATTCCGGCGACGTAAAGCCGGAGTTCCCACAGGGGGGACTTGAAAGCGCGACTGCCGCTTGTCTTTACCGGCGCTTTAGCGGTTTTGTGCCGCGCTGATGATCTGGTAGTTACCATTGATCAGTATTCCTTTGCTACTCAAAGTGAAGTTGTGCAGGCGCGTGTCATGGGGCATGCCGCGGGATTTCAGGAGATTGACAGTCCGGACCCTCTCCGCGCCATGAGCAACGTCGCGCAGCACCAGCCAGGTATCCATGAGAGAGGAGATACCGATGGCCCTTTCTTCGATTTCATCGCCGTAGACCAGATTGGTGAACATGGCGGTGATTCCCTGCATCTTCAGGAAGTCAATTACCCGGGTAAGCATGGCCTTGACCGAATCGAGGTCGCCGACGGATACCAGGTTCGTAATGGGATCGACAATGACGATGGCGGGCTGAAAATCCTGAATTTCCTTGAACATGATCGCCAGATGAGCTTCCAGCCCGGTGGCGGTAGGCCGTGAAGCATGGATCTTGAGCAGCCCGCGGCTGATCCAGCGATTCAGGTTCAGCCCCACCGAACTCATGTTGCGCATGATCTGGGTGGGCGATTCTTCAAAGGCGAAATAGAGCGCGCGCTGGCCGCGCGAGCATGCCGAATTGGCAAAGCTGGCGGCAAAGCTGGACTTTCCCGTGCCCGAGGTGCCGCTGATCAGGATGCTGCTGCCCCGGAAAAATCCCCTGCCGTCCAACATGCGGTCCAGCGTGGCAATGCCGGAAGGAACGCGTTCGGTTGAGGCATCGTGGGTCAGGCCGAGCGAGGTGATGGGGACCACGGAGATGCCCTCATCGTCCATGAGGAACGGGTATTCATTGGTGCCGTGGGAGGAGCCGCGGTATTTCATGACCCGCAAGCGGCGGGTGGAAATCTGTTCGTTGACGCGGTGGTCCAGCAGGATCACGCAATCGGCCACGTACTCTTCAAGACCATAACGGGTCAGGGTACCCTCGCCGGCTTCAGCGGTGATCATCGCGGTCACGCCCGCCTCCTTGAGCCAGTGGAAAAGGCGGCGGAGTTCGGCGCGGACTATGCCTTCATTCTTGAGGCCAAGGAACAGGAGTTCGATGGTGTCGAGCAGGACGCGTTTCGCCTTGACTTTTTCGATCGCGTGGCGAAGGCGAATGAAGAGACCTTCCAGGTCATATTCACCTGTTTCCTCGATCTCTTTGCGCTCGATGTGGACATAATCCACCATCATCTTTCCCGCCCGGACCAGCGACGGAATATCATGTCCCAGCGAAGCGATGTTGGTGGCCAGTTCTTCGGCGGTTTCCTCGAAAGCGACGCACACGCCAGGCTCATTGAACAACAGGGCGCCGCGGACCAGAAACTCCAGGCCGAGAAGGGTCTTTCCGGCCCCCGGTCCCCCGCACACCAGCACGGTGCGATTTCTGGGAAAGCCGCCGTGCGTGACCTGATCAAGACCTCTGATTCCAGTGGGAACCTTTTGCAGAGCCAGGCGACGGCCGTTGCTGCCGGGATTTTTCCGGTTCAAACCTTTTTTTGCAGGCATAGGCTTTTGAGAAGCGGCCAAAGCCGGTATTCGAGTGGATACGCTCAATGTCCCCTAGCTCCTTTCGCGTTGCCGTGCAGCACCCGGGCCACCGCGTCCAGCAGCAGCTGCGGATCCTCCAGAGATTCGACTTGTTCATCTGCGATGCCGGGAGGCACGCGAAAGCCGCTCATGCGATAAAGAAAAATAATCGGCACCGCCGGCTTCAGCACTTTTAGCGCATTTCCGAGTACGATCCGCTGGTCAGGGGGCAATGAGTCGCCGAGTACGACCGCGTCAATCAGGGTATCGGCAAAGACCTGCCGCGCTGCTTCCATACTGCTGGTGGAGAGCACGCGATATCCCGCCCGCTGCAAAACCATGTCCCTGGTCATTTGCGCCGCTGAAGACTGGCTTACACAGAGGATCGTTTGTCCCATCTTCAGTAAAACTGTGTTGCTCAAAGTAAGCTGCTCAAGGTATCGTTTTTTTCGCGATGCCCGGCGCCCGGAAAGGGCTGACCGGCAGCAGGCGTAGACAATCTCTACCTGCTGCAATGCCCGGACTGGCATGTGTTTCTGAAGAACATGCCACGCGAACGAAACCTAAGATGCTGGAAGGCTGGTTTTTGGATGCCCTGATGAGCGCCGGCCGGGTCCGTCCTACATGGTGTCTTTCTCGTCACGCGCGCGAACGTAGAGCATGACGAATTCCGAGCCGTTGCCGCTCGGCTTGACGGCCACAATCCGCTGGTTGTTTTCCGTTCCCACCTTCAGCTCCTCCTTGTAGTCGTGATCGGAGCCATTGTGCCCCTCGCAACTCACCTCGGAATCGCGGTCGTGGCGATGGAAGTTCATGGTGAAACCGCCTTTGCAGTTCACCACGTTTCCGTAATGGGCCATCTCCTTGCGGTAGAAGCCCAGGACCTTTTCCGGTGGATCGGCGGTCTGGTACTTCAACACCACCAGCTTCATGCCGAACAAGGAACTGGATATGTTGACGTTCGCGCTGGAATCATCCGTGTCAGTGGATTTTTTGAGCTGGGCGCCGGGATAAAGCGACAGCCCGGTTTCTTTGGGGTCCGACGCGCCTTTACGAATGCTGAGGGAGCCCAGGGGGGTGCGTATATCTACGTCTTTCTCGCCGGCGTTCTTGCTTTCGCCATTTGCGTTGCCGCGTTCATGCGTGGTGATGGTGCATCCGCTGAGTAACACGCACCCGGCCAGGGCGGCGGTCAGAAATCCGGAAAGAAGAATGCTGCGCATAGAGTCCTCCATGGGGTTGAATGCGGCGTGCAGTCCCGGGGGAACATAGCAGGTCCCCTAACCGCTTAATACGCAGCCCGGGCCGGAAAAGTTCCATGAACGGTTCCACAGCCTGGTTTTCAGGGGCAGTCGGGCAGCACCATTCCGGTAGCGCGAGCGGGGCCGAAATGATCATTCCGCCGGATGGTTTTGCCAGGTAAATTGCGAATTCTGGATGGCTGTTCCGCGGGCGCAGTCATGACCGGCGTTCAGCACACCGGCTGGTAATAGCTTTCCCCGGCGCAGGCGCGGCAAAGGATTTTCCCTTCGCGCCTTACCTCCCGCCGGAAATTGATGCCTTCGCCGCAAATGTCGCAGACGATTCGTTCGCCCTTGTAGCCTGGAAATTCCTCCGGAGGAAGCTCGACGCGCACCCACTGGACATCGAACATTTGCTCGTCGCTCAGTTCACGATAGGCCTGCATCTGCTGCAGGTTCTTGTCGGCGATCTCCGGATGCATGCTCTTCGCGAGCGCTTTTGAGGACTCCCTGGCGGCAATGCGCACGGCCTTGCCTGTTTCCACATCCACGAATGTGGCGGCCACTTTGCCCCAGTCGCGGAACTTCAAGGCCCTTTTACCCAGCCGGCAGCCGGTCACGACCATGACGGCATCGGTGGCGCAACGGTCAATTTCCACAAAGGTGACGATTTTCTTGCGGTCCTTGCCTTCAGGATCATTGAGACCAAGCATTTGCAGGCCCAGCATGGCCAGGCGCACGCCCAGAATCTGCCCGGCACAGAGGTGTCCGTGGGCGATATTGGCGTCTTCCAGGTACTGCTCGAAAGTTTTCATTGCGGCCCTTCTTCGCTATTGGAGTCGGTTTCTGGATCGGCGCTGCGGGCATGCACCACAAAGCTCTTCTGCTCGCCTGCTATGGTGAAGGTCACGCGGCTGGGCCGCCGTTCCCAGCGAGGCTCGGGGCAGGAGCCGGCCGCGAACTCTTTCTTCAGTATCGGCTTTCGCCGGCCCAATTGGAACACCACCATGTAGGACTTTTGTCCGTCATCGGACGACCCGCAGTAGGCCGCGTAGTCCCTGTACCAGGAAACCTGAGAGCTTTCCGGATCGAAGGCGGGAAGATTCAGTTGCGCGATGTGGCCGGTGCGGCGATCCACACTCATCCAGCCTTCCAGCCTCCACACCCAGGGCGTGGATTTGGCCATCTCACCGGGCAGGGAGTCGTTCAGCAGACGAGCCCGCCGAACCACAAAAAGCTCTTCGGTCACCAGGTGCAAAGGGCCTGCCGTGTACTCCCGCAACGCGCTATCCACCAGCAGCGGCCTGATCCGGACTTTCTGGTCGCCATTGGCATCGGTTGGCACCGTGACCAGTCGCGATTTCCCCAGGAAAACGGCATGCTGCCGTGACGCGCCGAGGCCGCAGGCAATGCAGCCAGCAACCACCAGCAAGAGGGAGCAAATGCGTGACATGGGACTGGCCATTATAGACTTGCCGCATTGCAGGCCTGCGCTGGCCGGAGGCAATGCGCCGCTCGTATTTTGATTAAATTCTCTAACCTCCCTGCGTCTGCGGTCTTAAGATCCGTACCTGGAATGGGCAAAATTTCTAATTTTCCCTAGCCAATGTCGCGGTTGATTGCCGAATCAAACGAATGCCTGCTCCAGAGCCTTTCTATTTTCAGGGAAATACCTTAAGATCAAAGGTATCCCCCGATTTTCACCGGTCTGCCGGCCCGATGAGCTGAACCGGCAGTGCGGATTTTTCTGTGTCAGATGTCAACAAGCAACGGCCACCACTCGCAGAGTTGCTCAATGCAACCCCTGAAAGCTTGTCTCCTTCTCAACACCAGATGGGTCTTTTATCCGATACGGTGAAGGAGGAATTTGGCCGGTTGAAGCAAAGGGCTCCCCGGATTCTGGTAGTAGACGACAAACTTGACACACTTCTCCTGCTGCGAGAACTCCTGGCCTCCCGCGGCTATGAGGTGATCACGGCAACCACGGCGGACGAAGCGCTGGAGCTGGTCCACACAGAGAGGCCGGATCTGGTGCTTCTGGACGTGATCATGCCAGGCAAATCCGGTTATGAACTGTGCCGGGAACTCAAGGAAGATCCCATCACCCGGCTGATTCCCGTGGTAATGATTACGGGCTTGAGCGACCGTGACGACCGTGTGCGCGGTATTGAAGCCGGCGCCGATGATTTTCTGAGCAAACCTTTGTACCCGGAAGAGCTGTTCGCTCGGGTGAAGTCGCTGCTGAAGCTGAAAGAGTTCACGGATGAGCTGGAAAACGCTGAAGCGGTGCTGGTGGCCCTGGCCCTGGGCATTGAATCGCGCGATCCCTACACCGGGAACCATTGCGAGCGGCTGGCGCGCTATGCCGCCGACCTGGGGCATCACATCGGATTGAACGGAGACAGCATCATAGCTTTGAAACGCGGTGGCTATCTTCACGATCTTGGCAAAGTTTCCATCCCGGATGAGATCCTGAAAAAAGGCACGCGGCTGACTGACGAGGAATGGGTGATGATGAAACAGCATCCGGTGATCGGAGAGTCAATCTGTCGCCCGTTAAGGTCCTTCCGGAGCGTTTTGCCCATCATCCGGCACCATCACGAACACTGGGACGGCACAGGGTATCCTGACCAGCTCAGCGGAAACGACATTCCACTCCTGGCGCGTGTTTTACAAGTGGTGGACGTGTATGATGCGCTGCGCACGGCCCGGCCCTACAAGCCGGCGCTGGACCACGAAGATGCAAAACGCACCATGATCGAGGAAGCAAGCAAGGGACTCTGGGACCCCGACCTGGTCTGCGAGTTCTTTGCCTTGCTGAAGAAGAAGCAAGCGGCATGAGCCTGGCCATTGAACCGTTGCCCGAATCCAATACAAATCCGGAACCTGCCCGTCCGCGCTACACCATTGTAGTGCCCGCCTATAACGAGCATGCCCGGATCGGCAAGACCCTGGAAGCCATCCTGGAACATTTGCGGAGGGAAAGCTGGAGCGCGGAAATTGTTATCGTGGATGATGGTTCCCGCGACGCTACGTTTCAGATAGCAAGTGATTTCGCCGCGCGGCACCCTCAAGTGAGGGTGGTGAGGAATCCCGGCAATCAGGGCAAGGGCTATTCGGTGCGCAACGGGATGCTGAACGCGCGCGGGGACATATTGCTGTTCACGGATGCCGACCTTTCGTCACCGATTACGGAGGCAAGCAAGCTTTTTGCCGCGCTTGAAGCGGGCGCGGACGTGGCCATCGGTTCGCGCTGGCTTGATCCCTCGCTGCAATACCAGAGACAGTCGCTCAAACGGCAGGCGCTCTCCCGCGTTTACAACCTGTTCCTCAGGACGCTTTTGTGGTTTCCGTATCGCGATACCCAATGCGGATTCAAGGCTTTCAACCGGCGCGCCGCAGGCATGATTTTTCCGGGCCAGCGGATTACGCGCTGGGGGTTTGATCCTGAGATCCTTTTTCTGGCGCATCGCCAGGGGTTACGGGTGGTGGAAGTGCCGGTGAAATGGGGCCATGATGAGCGGTCCAAAATCCATCCCATCCGCGACGGTCTGCGCATGGCGGCCGATGCGATGCGCATCCGCTGGTACTCGCTTACGGGAAAATATCAGCTTGGCGCGCAGAAGGACCCGGCTCTTTCGTCAGCACCCTCAGAATCTTTTCAGCCCGGAACAAAATAAAAGGCCACGGCCATAATTGCGTATAAGGCCAGGAGTTGTGCGCCTTCAAACCAGTGCGTCTCCCCGTCTGAAGAAATCATGGTGACAATCAGGACGGAGAGAAAAATCCCGGCAATCTCAAAACCGTTAAAGAGCAGCGTCATGGGATGGCCCAGTGCCACGGAGAGGAACACCAGGACGGGCGCCACGAAAAGCGCAATCTGAGTGCTGGATCCCGCGGCCACGGTCATGGCCAGGTCCATTTTGTTTTCCATGGCCATCAGCACGGCCGTTGAATGCTCCGCCGCGTTGCCGACCAGGGCCACAACAACCACACCGACGAACAGTTCGGTCATGCCAAGGGCACGGGTGACGGGCTCAATCTCACTGACCAGGATCTCGCTGAGGACGGCGATCACCATGGTTGCCAGCACCAGGGTCACAATGGCCTGGGTCATGGTCTGCGCCGGAGCTTCTCCTTCGGCCGGTTGCTGGGAGCGATCATGGTGCGTCTTGAACATGAAGAGCATGTTCGCCAGGTAAAGCACCACCAGAACCCCGCTGGTCCAGAGGCTGAGATTTTCCATGCGAGCGCTTTCATGGTGCTGGAGGTCGCCAAAAACGGTGAGGGCAAATACGGCCGGCATGACCAGTCCAGCCACGGCGATCATCAGCATGGTACTGTTCACGGACGCATGGGT